>DOFS01000346.1:2978-3661 GCA_003523945.1 Nitrospiraceae bacterium
ACCGCCGGCGTCGTCAGCAAGACCACCAAGGCGCCTCGCCAGGATTGAAAGTTCGCGGCTAAGAGCAGGAAAATCGTCAGCAATGCCAGGGCCAATCCCAGTTGGAGATTGACGAACATCTCCTTCATTGGGGCAATTTGCCCTCGAACGTCAACCCGAACCCCTTTCGGAGGTGGGCCGACCCGATTCAACGCGGCTTCGATATGTTCCGCCGCACGTCCTAAATCTTCTCCCGTTACATTGGCCACAATCGTGACCATTCGTTGCATGTTATACCGCGCATACTCTCCAATCGAGGTTCCGGGAATAACCTCCGCCACATCACGAAGCAGCGGCCCCCGTCCGCCTTCTAACATCACCGGGAGATTGAGCATATCCTGTACAGACTGGAATTCCGATTGGGGAATTTCCACCTGCACCTGATAGGCTCTTCCGGATTTGGGATCACGCCAATAAATCGGTTCCACAAAACGGGTGGAGGAAGTCGCCGAGACCACAGCCCGGGCCACCTCACCGGCCGTCACACCAAGCTGGCCGGCTCGCACTCGGTCCACGCGCACTGCCAGAGTGGGATAATCCAAGGGTTGCCCGAAGCGCAGATCCCGGATGGCAGGTAGATGCGAAAGTTCCTCTCGCACTTGTTCCGCATACGCCCGGTTGTCTTCCATATTTGGTCCGCTCAT
>DOFS01000612.1:0-2420 GCA_003523945.1 Nitrospiraceae bacterium
CGGCACCCGTCCAGGGTTTCTCATCTGCTATTTCAGAAGCTTGCTCTGCAGACGTCATCGCATAACTCACCGGGGCCATCATAGTAGTGGGACCTGGTCCTCCCTTTTGGCTAAGGCTCATCACGCCCATCCCACCCAACACTCCTATCAACACATATGCCAGTGCACGCATAAATATCCCTCCTGATTAAAGCGTTGCTTACCTCTTGCTTTCTTCCCTTTCCCGCGAAAACCGGCATGGTTACCTTTCGAATGCCCATTTTACCCACCCTATAAAAAGACATCTTCCAATGCAGCTGTGAAAAACCCTTGATACCTAGAATGATCTACTTGCGAATCATTTTAAACTCTATGTGACTTTTCTCGCCCCCCTCTTCCATCGGCTCAACTTCTTCATCAATGCTGTGGGAGCCGATGGGTACGGGCACTCGGAGGGGGTGGCTCTTTCTCCAACGTCTGAGCGGAAACCCCACTCAAATGTATGTTGACCTTTTGGCCCTCCGCATTGACACAATGAAATTGATCAAAGGTCACATGTAGCGAGTACCTTCCCGAATGGTCACGCCCCACCGACAGAAGATGCCATCCTTCAATGGCCGTTCCATCCGGCCCCAGAAGTTCCCATTCACAGGGATCTGAAGCCTCAAAAACCCTGACGGTGACATAGCTGTTAGATTCTGAATTCATAAACCACCTCTCATGCCCTCACAAAGACCGGGAAGTCTCACTGTCCACTCTCAGTATGATCCAACCCCTCCCCCGCTCCGGGATCTCTGAGATTTCCCCCTCACTAAACATGTCCGTCTTATAGATTACGCGGGTTTTCCCATACTGGGAGTGATCGCCAATCCATTGATCTACTCATTCCCATCTTCTATGCCCAATCCTAATCCTATCCAAGCCCTCAACAGATCATGCCTTGTCACGGTATACATCACCTCCCCGTTTCGCTCTACCGGCAGACTCAACAATCGTTGCTCTTCCATGAGGTGCACGGCATCCTTGATCGATGTCGTATCAGCAATTGAAATATGCTCTTTTTTCATCACGTCTTCGACCGTCACCTTGTTCAGGTCTTTTCCCGCTTCCAAAGCACGGAGAACATCAAATTCACTGATAAAGCCGATAAAATGGTTTTTTTCGTCGACGACCGGCCCTCCCGGGGTATGATGAGAAAGTAACTCGATCGCCGCCGCCAGGGCATTCAATTTCCTACCGAATTTCAATTCATTGGTTGGCACAATCTGTCCGACAGTCTTAAACCCTGAGGCTGGGACACCTTGAATAGCCATATGACCTCCTCAAATTAAAATGTAAAAACTTCGCCATCCATAGACAGACAGCAAGTATTAGGCATTGTTCATAAAATTCCATCATACAAAAAGTTACCCCCTAGCCAAGTTGCCGGATATAACGGGCTTAGTTGGAAACCGGGTCATAGATCATGAGGATGGTCACTCCGTCTTTGGTTGAAATGGGAGACACATTACAATGCTCGGGCATCATCCGATAACTGCCCGATTCACAGACCTGGCCGTCCGTCTCGTACTGTCCCTCAAGAACAAAATGTTGAACGATGCCACGGTGGCTATGAAACGTAATCCGGCCGCCGGCAGGAATCCGAACAAGCATGGTTTTGGCGCCAAGGGATGGGTCTTCTCGAACAATCTTGACGTCTGCGGGCCCCGGGAATTCTTGAAGTTTCTCCCACTGCATTTTCGCGGTGTGGTGAAATTTTTCATTGCTCATTGGTCTCTCCTCCTTTGATTTCAATAGAAGTATTGAAATGGGATGATTATCATTTCTTTTCAAGAAGAACTTCACGCAACGCGTTCGTCTGAGATGGACTGAGTCAAGTGTTTGAAACGTCCGTTTGTTCCTCGCGGATGTCCTGGTCCCTACCACACAAGAGGATCCCGTTCTCTAGTCGATCTCTACGGTTCGGAGGAGGATAAGGGCGGTGACCAGGCAATCTGGCCGTTCTGATTAAAGAGGGTCAGCACAGGACTTCCATCCAGCAACACACGGAGCCGTGCCCGTGGCACGTCATTCTTGTCTCGGAGAGTGAGGGAAGGCAATCCATCCGGCTGCAGATCCAGAGCCGCTCGTTGCTTACAGCCTTTATCGTTAAGAATCAATGCCGGCTGTGCCTCATTAAAGACACCCAGGAACACACGGTAATGACAGGTTTCATCAGCGAGGGTCAAAGCCGGCAATTCCCCATTCCACAGAAGCAGCGTGGCCCGGGGTTGGCCATCCTTCGTCACGAGGCGGAATTCCTCCGCCGTAACAACTTTCTTTGTTTCCTCGGATTCCTCTGCCGATACTCCCGGATTCATGAAAACAAGGTTTGACAGCGCCCCACCAAAAACCCCGGCCAGAAGCGTCGTCATGACTAATATGCCAAACTGTCGTGTATT
>DOFS01000612.1:2533-5911 GCA_003523945.1 Nitrospiraceae bacterium
ATTTCCCCCACCTCACAAAGCATAGATTGTTTGATCCATTAGCCCTCATGATTTCGCTAGAGATAGGCGCCAGACTTTTTTTTGTTATCGCAGTCACATCTGGAAGGACCGGGGGATTTTTGAGGTCCCCCGTCCAGTCATTACTAATTAGTTCGGTTGAGGAAACTGCACACCAATCGATTGGGGAAAGGTCACGGTTCCATCCGGAAACTTCTGCCCTTTTTGCCACAGGTGATAAATGACACCGTCTGTTTTGCCGGCGGCTTCGGCAATTTCTTTTTTCTTGTTCTCATCGTCGACATCCAGGATAAACAACCGACCAGTGTCAATCTCCTCCTGATGGTCATGGAAATACCGGTGCCATTGGATCAGGGGAAGCGTTCGGGAGGCCTTTTTGGCCACGAAATATTCCACGGCGACGAGCGGAGCATTGGCCTCGGTGGTTTCAAACAAGAGGCACTGAAAAATGGTGTCGGAAATTCCCTTACAAAAATGGTGAAAGGGGCCACCAATCTCTCCATTTTCCATGAGATGAGGAGCCTGGACATGAAGATCATAGCCATCTGCCGGGCCGGAACCCGCGCTCATCGCCGGGACAGACATTCCCCCCATCATCACGACAGTCAACGCACTCGTCAGTCCAAAAAATCGGATAGCATGAAACATGGCAACCTCCTTGATAAATGTGAACTACCGGATATCTCCCCAAGCGGAGTCGTTAAGATCCACTCTTCACACTCAATTCCCATAGGGCCTTACAAAAGTGGTCTGAAATAGATCCTGAACAGGGAATCGCATCTCCAACTAAAAAAAAGGCCTTCTCGAACGTATTTTTATAAAATGCCCGTCAATTCGTGTTCGGAATCTATCGGGTGCCACACACGAACAATACTGCCTGATCGCGAGATACCTCTGGCACTATGTAATAAAACCCAGAGTCCACGGCGCTTTTCTGCCCGCCGGGATCACTCACCGATGATCTCCATTTTTTCACTTCTGTGTTTCAAAAACTTCCATTATCAGTAATAAAATGAGGCCTACAAATTTGAACGATCCCAACATTTATGGCAATGAGATGTGAAAGGGAGGGCACATCCTCAGTTCTTTGAGTTCCGTTCCTCTCTTTTACTCTCTTGCTTTCCCTTCAAGTTCGGTACCATTATGAAATTTTCTTTTATATTGGGCTTCTGACGTCAGGCATCATTTTCCGATCCCCAAACCGATGACCCATTTGGCTACAAAAAATTTTGCACGGACGTGGCAAATATCTACAGTTCTTTTCGTGGAATATGGAATATCTAGAAAGCGTGAAAAGGACCAGCCCAATAAAGGTGCGGGTGAGTCTTCCTCCAACAATCGTCTTAGCGTTCATCTGGGGACATGCGCATCCAGGGGTGGAAATCGTTGGCATGCTTTAAGCACCAAAGTAGAAGGGAGGAAATCACTATGCCATGGGCGGGTCGATGGTGAGTTTCCCCGCCTAGTCAAAAGATGGGAGGTGCTTCACATGCTTGATGCCAACACCAAGGCGATGGTTCTGGAAGCGCTGATGGATGAATACAAATCGCGGGCGTTCTATCGCCTCGTGCTCAACACATTCGGTGAAATACGGCCGTTCAGCAATATCGTAAACGCGGAGGAAACCCATGCGCGAGCGCTTGAACTTCTGTGCGGGCACTTTGGAATTCCGTTACCCAAAGATGACTGGGAAAAGAGGCTTGAGCCTCCCTCGTCTATACTCGAGGCCTGTCAAGCCGGCGTTCAAGGTGAACACGACAATATCGCGATGTATGACCGATTTCTCAGGCAGACGAAGGTGCCCGAAGTTCTGACATTATTCCAACGCCTGCAGACTGCCTCACGACAGCACCATCTCCCAGCATTTGAGCGCTGTGTTGCTCGAGGCGGACAGTTCGGAAGAGGAGCGATGCCGCTTGGCCGATTCCGAGCCGGTCGGCCCGGTCGACATGGCAGGCTGGACGATGGCAAACCGGGTCCACAGCATGCGTAGATGCTGCAATTTTTCCATTGAGGGAGGGATGAACCATTTGTGATAAACCGAATCCTCACCACCCTGTCATTTTGATTCAACAGCGAAGGAACGATGCCGTCGTTGGAAACGTCAAAACCTTGCGAGATGCTTCGTCTTACTCTGGATGACATGGCCTTCCAGGGCTTGCGTTAACAGACCTCAAAATTTTTTTAAACATAAAGACAGCGTTTCGCCCGTCCTCGCGCCCCAAAATTCCCGTCGCACTCCCCCTTCATCGGGATATGGTTCCGAAAACAGAGTAGGACGTGTGGCCGGATATGTGAGCCAGGACCTGCTGATGATGAAATGGCACCGATACCAGTGTATGGGAACAAGGGATATCCAATTTTCCTGGGACCACGCACCTGGGACCGTTCGGCCTGAAGTGGTGGTGGTCGGCGGTGCAGAAATTATGGAATTATGATGGTGAAGCGGGGTACAGTAGGGCGGACTGAGAAAAGGACCTTGCGACAAATACGGACAGAGCCGGGGGAAAAGCTCAGGCTCATAGCAGGAGACTCCACCATTCATTACCCTGGACCCTGGACTGCCGCCTCACGATCTGTTCACGGAACCGAATGCTTTCAGGGTGGAGGCTTTTAAGGGGGAATATTTTGGGGGAGGCAACCTAATCGATGAATACTGAATCTGATCATTCCAATCCACTCGTAGCGATCATCATGGGGAGCAGCAGTGATTGGGAGACCATGCGGCACGCAAGTCTGATCCTCACGGAATTGGCCGTTCCCCATGAATGCCGGATTGTGTCAGCCCACCGCACACCGGATTTTCTCTTTGAGTATGTCGGATCGGCCCAAAGCCGTGGCATCCACGTGCTCATTGCCGGGGCAGGAGGAGCCGCACACTTGCCGGGAATGGCTGCAGCAAAAACGATTCTTCCGGTTCTCGGAGTGCCGGTGCGGTCTCGAGCCCTGCAAGGCTTTGATTCGCTCTTATCAATTGTCCAAATGCCAAAAGGCATTCCGGTTGCGACCCATGCGATCGGCGAGGATGGAGCGGTCAATGCAGCATTGCAGGCAGCAGCCATTCTTGCCGTATCTGATCACGGCATCGGCCAACGACTCAAGGCCTATTATGACCAACGACACACCCCTACACTGGAGAAACTCATATGAATATCATCCTTCCTGGTGGGACGATCGGGATATTGGGCGGAGGCCAACTTGGTCGCATGCTGGCCATGGAAGGCCGCCGGATGGGGTATCGGATTGGCGTGTTAGATCCCGTTGAGAATTGTCCGGCCGCCCAGGTTGCGGATTTTTTTGTGCAATCAGAACTGACGAACACGCAACGCGTGATGGAATTTGTCTCTCAGGTTGATGTGG
>DOFS01000601.1 GCA_003523945.1 Nitrospiraceae bacterium
TCTGCGACCAACGCCCCGGCCAGTATCCCGTCTGCTTCCGGCACATGGCCTTGGATGGACATCCCGGCGCTTTCTTCTCCACCAAAAACCACTTCTCTCCTCGCGAGCAATTCGCCGATGTATTTGAATCCGACCGGGGTTTCATGAATGGTGAGTCCATGGTGTGTCGCCACGGCGTCAATGAGATGGGTGGTCGCGACCGAGCGGGCGACTCCACCGGTCCATTGCCGACTGCGAATGAGATAATCCAACAAGAGGGCCAAGATATAGTTGGCTTGAATGAACGTGCCGTCGGCATCCACGATGCCAAACCGGCCTCCGTCTCCGTCGGTGGCCAGGCCGAGGTGTGCGCCTTCGCGGCGAACGGTCTCTTTCAGGTCCTGAAGTGTCTCGTCTGTCGGTTCCGGTCGAAATCCTCCAAAATATGGATCTCGCCAATGGTGTAAGACGGCCATTTTTGCGCCGGCTTGCCGTAAAAATTCGTCTAGATAATGTCTGGAGGTTCCAAAGAGGGGATCAAAAATCACCCGGATCCGGCCGTTCCTGATGCGATCGTGATCAACCAGCGATTCCAGGGCTTTCAGGTACTCGGGTTGGGGGTCAAAATGCCGTACCATGCCATCGTGTGCGGCCCGCTCCCACGGAAGCCATTTGATGTGTTCCCCATGCAACAGGGGTAGGATGCGCAGTTCAATGGCTTTGGTTGTTTCCGGCAGGGCCGGTCCTCCCCAGTCCGGTGTAAATTTGATCCCATTCCATTCATGAGAATTGTGGCTGGCTGAAAAGTTCATGCCGCCTGACAGCTTACGACTCACCACATGGTAGGAGATGGCGGGCGTCGGGGTATCCCGGTCGCAAATCAGACAAGGAATACCATGGGCCGCCATGACTTCTGCGGCCACTTTTGCAAAATGCTCTCCTAAAAATCGTGCGTCGTAGCCAATCAGGATGCCTTGTTGCCCCAACTTCTGTTGACGAAGATATTGAGCGATTCCCTGGCACACGATTCGGATGTTCCGGACCGTAAAGTCCTCGGCCACAATGGCCCGCCACCCTGAAGTTCCAAATTTAATGGAGTCCATGTGTGATGAATGTTCGTCGGAATGGAACAGGAATTTCTCGAAAGAAAAAGGTCAAGTTACGGTTTGGGCCTTATTTGCACAAAGTATTACAGAATAGAAGATTTTCCCTCTTTTGCCAATCGGGTGGCTTGAGTTTTTTCTGATAAATTTCTCAGAAATCGTCCTGAGGGTCCACTATTCCGATTTGAAGGTAACAAGAAGCGTGAGAGCGACCACACCCTTTCGTTGTTCATGGTTCAATGAGGGCTGGTGCTGAGAAGAGGACATTGGGGGTCGATAACCCGGCTGCGTCCATCCTTCTCACCGCCTTATTTCTTCGTATGTGTCCTGTTTGTATCAGGCATAAAAACCGAAAACAAAAAAAAGACTAAGGGTACAACCGAGAAAAACCGAACGCCAAAAGTTAGAGAAAGACGGTGCAATGCCCTCCGAACATAGAGACAGACGGTGCAGTATAAAGACTATAAGTCACTGAAGGTTCGAATTTTTGCTATGGGAAACCTCCGTCATCTTACCTTGTATTTAACCTCCTGAATCCTTTCCGCACACACACATCGATACCCATTCCTTTTTCTCAAAAGAGGCTCTTAGCTTCGCGTTTTTGAAACGCTACCGCCAGTAGCGTCCATGAATTGGCACCTTCCCTGCGTTCGCTCCGCTCACTCCGCCCCATACTCCCCATGGCCATTTTAACAATGAGACCTCCCCAAACCTCGCTAGGGATTAAAAAAAGACTTATGAAAAAACCAAACAAAGAAAAGGAAGAAAATGCGCTATTGTGGTGTTATTCCCGAAAGATGACAACACCCCAGACCAATAGAACAGGGAGAGCGTATGGGGCATGTCCCGCGAAGACATCAAGCCGGGAATGGCCTTCCGCTCGGCGTATGTCGAAGAGGATATTTTTTTCTTTGCCTTTCCGTCCTTGATGATCGAAGGTGATGGCTTGTATCGGCGGTTTAACAGGGTAGGGGGCTTTGTTGAAACAGACTGGTATCGGTTCCAAGAGCACGCCAGCCATTTACAACGGACAGAAGAGTTTGATTTTGTCGGATAACCGTTATTGTGGAAAAGAAATTATTGAGATGGCTTTTTCTCTTTTTTAGTAATTCTTTTGTTAGACATCTCAACTACGGTAAATAAGTTAAGAAGTGTACCTTTTTGAATCTCTCTATCTGGCACGCTATCATCATATAGAGCACGTGAGAAATCGTATACTTTTTTACCATCTATGCAGCATAGCCATATGGAAGAAGGTGACCTCCCTTACTAAAGGAAATGGATGAGCTATCTTCAGCAAGTTTATTATCCTCTTCTTCCCACAGCAAATTTGCTAGAAAAATGTTTTAGGGTAGTCCTTGCTCATTTTTCCTTTTGGCTAAGGCATCAATAAAAATGACAGGTCGTTGACTTCGTTTTGCGAGCACAGGTAAAGCACGACGTAGAAAGTCACTTTGCTGTTCTGATTTTGGGTAACCTTCAGCCGAATAATTCACGACCACCAGTGGGTCGTTTTGTGGGTCGCTGTGCTTCATGTAGCTTAATCTTAACGTGGTAACGTCCATGGCGGCTGAGCCACCGGGCATGACATGATCCATTTTGATATAAGTATATCCATCCTTTTCTACAGCCGGATAAGCCTCCTGCAGTTCCTGTAATGCATCAATCCCATGGCTGGTCGTGACAAGCGCAAAGACACACAGGCTTTGAAAAAGGGAATATTTCACGGTGTGATAATGTATCGTATGGAAAATGGAAATTTACAAAGGGTGATAGCTAGTCCTCATCGAGGGCCATGATCTTTTCGCAAACTTCACTTCCATGAATTCCACACCATTGGGTTTTGAGCATTTGTCCGGAGTCAAAATCAAAGTTTGTGTTAGAAGTTAAATCTGACCTCTCCCATAAATAGACTTTATTTCCATCTGGGCAGCCACAGGACCAGCGGACAAGATCATCTGTGATCTTGTCAAAATAACGATCGGAAACTAGAAGCTGACCATCCTCTGTTAAAGAAGCTAATTTGGCAGACATGTTAACCGGTTTTCCTGCCCAAACCTCGTTTTGCCTGTCAGAACGCCCACCCCAACGTTTAAAACCAACCTTTCGAACAAGTACGGTTTTCATATCGATTCCAATATGACAGCCAATTTCAACCCCTGTGTTTTCCTTTATTCTTGGAACGAATTCTTCTTTAGAGAAAGTTTTAAAGGTGGTTGCAGCTGAAAAAGCTCGATATGGCTGGTTTTGATCAAAAAGAGCAAATACCCCGTCACCTCGAACATCGATATAGGGAGATTCAAACTCTGAAAAAAGACGAACTGCAGTTCCCGTGAAGAGTTGATACGCGCCTGCAGTAGATTGGTCATGTTTTTCTGCACTGAGACGGGTTGACCCCAGCATATCAACATATATGCAGATGACATCAGGTATCCGAAGCCAATGCTTTGGATTTTCAATCGGAATTTCTGTTGTATCTGGTATGGAATTTTTTTTGGTGATTGCTCGCCCTTTTTTGTAAATATCAACTTGTTCTGAGATGACAGCACGGTACCGTTCAGGAATTTGTGAGTCTTTGATCAATTCTTCACCTCAGGGAGAATAGTGGGTAAAGAGGTCCAGAACAAAAAATAGTAAAAAGTTTTCATATGAATTTGAGTTTACATCTTTATTATGGTTTCCAATGCCAACTCGATCGGTAGACTGTAATTTTGTCATCTAAGAACGTCCATGAGCGTTTTTCCCACATGTCCTTTTTGGGGTCGCCTCCATACTTGGACGATTCATGTAAAATATTGTATACGGTATCAGTAATGTACGTATGGTAGGGTGGATCTCTAAAATCACTCATTTTTGCTGCTAGATTTGGAGCCCGGCCA
>DOFS01000600.1 GCA_003523945.1 Nitrospiraceae bacterium
ATCCGACCCTTGGGATGCCCCAAGGGAAAGCGTCAGATCTCCGATTCGCTCCAGATGAACTTCCTCATCGGAAGGAGGAGAAGATTTTGAAGAATGGGGAGATTCCATACAGTATCTGTCCTCGAGTAGCCCGCAAAGACCGGACTCTCAAGGAATAACTCTATGATCAAACACCATGAAATATTTTTGTGGTAATGTCAAGAAAAATACGGAAAAACACCTCCCCCGTGACGTAAGTTGGAACAGGGAGATTGCAGAGAACGATATCGATGCTTCATCTCTGGATCATCGGAATATGACATGCTACACTCACCGTTCGTCCACAATCCATTCGATGACATATAAGAATCATCCCTATCCGGTATGAAAAAACCTGTTCTCACCATCGCCGGCTCTGATTGCAGTGGAGGAGCCGGCATTCAGGCCGATCTTAAGGCCATGTCCGCAAATGGCGTGTTCGGAATGTCGGTGCTGACATCTATTACCGCACAGAATACGTGCGGCGTCTCTGCCGTTTTTCATCTGCCTCCTTCGATTATTGAGGCGCAACTGGATGCGCTCTTCTCCGATATTCCCATCACGGTGGCTAAAACCGGTATGCTGGCAACATCCGAGATCATCACCACGGTCAGTCGGAATCTGGCCAAGCACCATCTTGAGCATCTGGTTGTCGACCCGGTCATGGTCGCCAAAGGAGGACATCCGCTGCTGGAAGAGAACGCCATGGCAACACTGAAAACCGAATTGCTTCCCCAGGCTTCTCTTCTCACCCCGAATATTGACGAAGCCGAAATGTTATCCGGCCTCTCCATTAAGACCCTGGCCAATGCCAGAGAGGCCGCGAAAGTCATTTATCAATACGGCTGCCATCATGTCCTGATCAAGGGCGGCCACCTGATGGAACAGCCGGGAACCGACCTCCTGTATGACGGCCGGTTTTTTCGGATGTTTAAGGGCGAATTCATTCAGACGAATACGACTCATGGAACCGGCTGTACCCTGGCCTCTGCCATTGCGGCCAACCTGGCCAAAGGGAAATCCATTCCTGACGCGATTGAAGCCGCCAAACACTATACCACCGAAGCCATTCGTCACGGTCTCTCCCTTGGCAAGGGGAATGGCCCGACCGACCACTTCTATTTTCTTCAATCATAGCGAACACGTGGAGACTGCATCGCCCACAGAAAGCTGGGACGGGGGGACTGAAGCTCCTATCAGCTTTACCGGTCCATCCGGCATTGTGACGACAGGGATTTTGGCTCAACCGGTTACCCCCACGAATCGAGCCGTAATCCTTTGTCATGGATTTCCCTCCGATAAAAACAGTCGAACCAACCGGCGGCTGACGGAACTTCTCATTCCTCAATCCGTCGCGACACTCCGATTCGATTGGTATGGCATGGGTGACTCACCAGAACCCCTGGCACACTTCAGCATCAAAAAATGCGAGGAACAACTGGATGCAGCCGTCCGGTTTCTGACCGAAAGGTCTATGAAGGCTCTCGGACTGGTTGGATCGAGTTTTGGTGGATTCATGGCCATTCTTTCATCCCCCCGGTATCCCCAATTACAGGCCCTGGGCTTGAAATGCCCGGTGGTCGATTTTTCTGAAGTGCTTCGCCTGGAATTGGGAGCGGACGCCATGGACCGATGGAAACGCACCGACCACATCCCCAACGTCTTCGGAGGCGACCTTCCCACACTCTTGCCGTATGCGTTTTTCGAGGAATGCCTCACCTACAACGGCTACCACTCTGCTTCGCGCATTCAAGCCCCCACGGTGCTTGTGCATGGCGATCAAGACGAAATCATTCCCGCTCATCAGATTGACCGCTTACTGACTTCTCTCAACGTGTTAAAGGATTTTCGGCTCATTCCCGGTGCGAACCATCAATTCGGACGGCCTGAAGATTTTCGTTTGATGACCACCCATCTGGCCAAATGGATGCTCGCTCATCTGCCTCTCTCCTGATGTGGGAAGACCGGTTTCATGTCTGATCCACCAGCCACCAACAGGAAATTATCCCAAGAGCAACTTGAAGTCTTTCGTGTGTTGTATCCGTTATTTAAAAACGAGGTGCTCCGACGGCGGGAATTCATGAGCCGGTTGTCCGCATTCTACGATACGGTATTAATGCTGCTGATCATGACCATAGTGATGTTTTCCACAGGGCACCAGAACTTCACCATGCGCTGGTTGGGCATTTCCGGGGTGGTCATACTGTCAGGGTTTGTGGCGCATCTGATTCTTGAACAAGCCATTCGACATCGAATGGCAAAACAACAGTTAATTGAGCTCGAGAGGGAAATAGGGCTATACCAAGAAGGCTGGATTTTTTCCGGGAAATCGGCTTATCCTCAACATTGGCAGACCGACTGGCTCTCAGACCGAAGTGTAGCGATGTACCTCACCATCCTCACGATCCTCACAGCCCTGGTCATCTGCGCCATGCTTATAAACCCCTAGGCTTTACGCTTGGTCATCACACGGAGATTCCCCATTCAGCGAAAGGACCGCTCCCATGCTAAAAACCTACCGAGGCATTGCCCCAACCATTGCCACGAGTGCGTTCATTGAAGACACGGCTGTGGTCATCGGCGATGTGGCCATCGGATCAGAATCGAGTGTCTGGTTCAATGCCGTCATACGCGGAGACGTTCATAGTATCCGCATTGGCCATCGGACTAACATTCAAGACCTCAGTCTGTTGCACGTCACACATGACACCCACCCCCTGACTCTTGGCGATGACATCACCGTCGGCCATCATGTGGTCCTCCATGGATGTACGATTCATGATCGGGTACTGATCGGCATGGGAGCCATTATCATGGATGGCGTTGTGATCGAAGAAGACTGTGTCATTGGCGCTGGAGCCTTAATCACCGGGAATATCCACATCCCCTCGAGGAGTCTGGTCATGGGGTCGCCGGCCAAAGTGAAACGCCTGTTGACGGATGCCGAAGTTCAGTGGATCAAAGAATCCGCCGGGAACTACATTCGATACGCGCAACAATATGTCGCAGAACAGAATGAGTAATGTGGGAATTCCAACAAGCCCCAATCCGGATAGGCCCTGGCTGTTGAAAAATTCCTCTTCCCAACCACACACTCCGACAAGAACTCTTCCTTGAGCTCCTCTCCTCTTCAACGCATTCCACTGGTCATTCTGGGAACCGGCTATACCGGTCGACGGCTCTATTATCAGGCAGTTGATGCAGGATGGAACGCCTTCACCACAAGCCGAATGCCGGATGTTCATCTCTCAGATATTTCACCTGACCATCGAATTCATTTTGACCTGATCCGACCTGAAACCTGGCAATCCATTCCCAGCCCCGCCCATCTCATCTGGTGTTTTCCGGCGACACCATTGAGTTTGGTACAGGCCTTCTTTACCACCCGTCCCATAGAGTCCGGCCGAATTCTGGTCATGGGCAGCACATCAGCCTATGGCACAAACTGCGGAGTCGTGACCGAACAGAATCCTGTGAACAGGGACATTCCCCGGGTTCAGGGAGAAGAATATCTTCGGACACAATTGGGCGCTGTGGTCATTCGACTGGCAGGATTATACGGGCCAGGTCGTCATGTGTTGGATTGGATGAGAAGAAGTAAGATTCGTAATACTCCGAAATGGGTCAATCTCTTGCATGTGGAAGATGCCGCAGGCATCTGCTTGCGAGCCCTTGAACAGGGTCAGAAAGGTGCCACGTATTTGGCAAGCGATGGGATCCCACGGACCTGGTCAGAGATTTTCTCGATCGCATCATCAAAGTGGAGCATCCCTGTCCCCCCCCCAACACCACCTCGAGAAATGGGCAAACAAATATCCATTCACAAACTCCTCACCGACCTCAACTATACTCTTCGTTTTCCAGACCTTTATCATGCTTTGGACGCCATCGAACGGGATTCATCAAATGAGAACAGATGAATTGATACAGGGGATTTCCTAGCGGAAAAATGCCACAAGGGAATACACCACCACCCCGTTATTCACGGCATGCGCCAGCATGCCAGGAATCACACTCCCGGTCCGTTCATAGGCCCAGGCCCACAACAACCCGCTCCACAAGACGGTGAGAAACGCAATTACCCCATAGCCATGGGCCAAGGCGAAGATCAACCCACTGGCAACCATGGAAAATGGAAAGCGGAATTTAGTTCGGAGAGTCGAAAAGAGAATCCCGCGAAAAATAAGTTCCTCGAAGAAGGGAGCCAGAAGCACAAAGTCGATTGTGGTTTTCACCAGTTCTACTTTGGTCCCCCAAATCAGCGGTGGGACAAACCATTCGGTCCAATGAACGGAAGATTGAAAGGCATCTCCCCCAAGTACAATCAACCAGTCCCCGACAAACCCAAGCGACACCAACACCACCACCAACGGCAGACCGGATTTCAATCGTTGCCACACATTCGAACAGCCCACCACCTGCAGTAACGATCGTTGTCTCGGTCGGCACAACAACACCGAGGTCAGGATCACGGCTGGAAGATACAGCAAGACAATTCCATAACTTTCAAGGATTCCCAACCCACCAGGCATGACGGCTACCAGCCACATTAACAGGATCGTCAAAGCACCTCCGCGGGCTAGGACCGCAAAACCCTCCCGGAATGTCCAGGGAACGGGACTTTTTATAAAGTCAGGTTGGCTCTGTGATACCCTGCCTGTCAGGCGGGCAAAACCAAGACGAAGAAGCAAGACCAGGCCGATCGCCATTACCAAAAGTTCCCCGACCGCCAGCACACGCCATTTCCATAACGATCGGTCGGTTAACTGGTCCCCTTGCGATTGAAGATCCGCCTGCAATTCTCGATTGCCGGCCCGATCTGCCAACCGTTGCGCCAATTGGAAATAGAACCAATTCGTGGGGACTTCTTCGGCCAACCTTGCTTGCAAGAAGCTATAATCGACAGGCAACGCCTCACCATAAACATACCCCACTTCCAGCAATCGACGAAAAAGAGCAGGCGGATTGTGCTCCATATCCCAATTCATCACAAACTGGTTTAATCGATCGGTCAACCCTGCTTCTCCATAGAGCACGCCCAAATACAATCTATCCAATGGTGAGGATTGATCATCGACCCTTTCTTCATACCAGAGTTGGATTTGCTGCAACGTCTCCCCGTCCTGTCCCCCCAAACGGTACATCACTTGCTCAAACGACGAAAGCTCAGGAAGGCGAGATTCAAAACCCAACATCCGACTGGCAATTCGTTCAAGATCCCGGCTTGCAGGTGAAGCCAGGCGAATATCATCAGACAGAGTCACCGTCCAAAAGAGCAAGCCCATCCCCGCCGCACACACCATCAAACACACAACGGTCAGCAATGGGGAAAATCGAATTTCTTCTTGAAAGTCCGAGCGAGTTTCGCCCATGTGATCAACCAAATGCTCTGATTCCATGATCATGGCTCACAGGTACGAGGAAATTTTGGATTCCTAAAAAAACTAGGAAGGATAACACGATCCCCAGGTGCCATGCTCAATATTGGCGCAGCTGGGTAATACGAGCAGAGCCCCCTGCGACGGTCGTTTTGTATTTCCTATGAGATTTATGATGTGGCCTCGGTGGTGCGGCTAATAGACCCAGGCTAATGGAGAAAGATATCCAGGAATTTTGGAAAAGAGCCTGTAACGCAACGTTCAATTTCCAACCTCTTCAGGCCCCCTCATTAGCAAAGAGGGGGCCCTTGGACGGACACTGTAGGCGGCTAGTGGAAAGGGTTACCTCGAAAAGTACGCCGAGTTAGCATGACTCACCGAAAACCGAGAGGCGCCTTGTTTTTTAACTGTCTACATAACAAACAGAAAAATATTTTGGACATGATGAGAGGCAGGACAAAGAATCCGGCCCATTTGATTCCACAAGAATCGTTATGAATTAAGATTTGCCCCTAACCATAGTGCGAGGCATAAAGTTAGGACGAGAGTAAAAACAAAAAAGCTCTTATGATTTAAAGGGAACCTTAAAAACCTAGAAATAAAAAATCCGAACCCCTTGGAATAAAATTAAAATTGGAAGCCCAACACCGGCAATAAAATATCCAGTATAAAGGAAAAAAGAGACCCCACTATCCTTAATAATCCAATGAAAATTCATTCCAATAATTATGATGTAGAGGGGCAAGCATAGGACAAGGGCACACCAGCCCCAGAGGCTCCCCTTTTGAATCTGAAAAATAAATGGATTCAATTTCCGGTTCTGTTGTTAATCAACAATTATATCGGCCGATCCACCCCCATAATAAGCACAATGCAAGATGGGAGCTAAGAAACCTAAATGTGTACTCAACCATTGGTTCGGCCCATTCGGCGTGGCTAAGACGCGGAACCGAACCCAGAGCCAAAGCGGCACTGTTTGAGCGAACCGAGTTGTGCCGCCGCTGGATTCGGCGAGCATCGCTGGGCATCCCCCGGACCACGCCGAGGGCCACTGGTTTTGGGTCCTTTTGCCGAAACAAAAGGACCTCGGCTGCCGGGACCAACCCCGGCATCATGTCTTTCATTCCTTCCTTTGGAAACGACCTGCCGTTCTTGATGATCCCTTCCCAACATCCAACACATACCCCTAACTCAGAATATCCGATACAATAAAAGAAAAAGGACTGTAACCCAAGCCTATACTCAACCTGATTCATTTATTACGAGACTGAAGAGGAGGTAAGCATTGGTGTGGAATTTTTTTAAACGGCAGCAAAATGGTCAAAGCTCCTCGCAAGATATCGGCCCCTATTCCAATTACCGCATGGCCGTGCGATTAGAATTGACTCAACGAACCGGCGTCTTCGCCCAGTTAGCCACCGCCATCGCGGAGGAAGGTGCCAGTTTGGGCGCGTACGATATGGTCTCGGCCACTCGCACCAAAGTCATCCGGGATATTACCCTGGATGTCCAAAGTGAAGAACATGGCGAGCGTGTTATGAAACGGTTGAATTCGTTGGCCGATGTCCGGGTCATCGCCTCTTCGGATCGGATTTTCCTCATGCATTTAGGAGGAAAAATCCGGGTGGAGAGCAAGTTCCCCGTGAAAACCAGAAATACCTTATCCATGGTTTATACGCCTGGAGTCGGGCGGGTGGTCAAAGCCATTGCCGCGGATGAGAAAAAAGCCTATTCCTTTACGACGAAAAGTAACAGCATCGCCGTCGTGACGGACGGATCAGCTATTCTGGGATTGGGAAATCTCGGCCCTCTCGCAGCCTTGCCGGTCATGGAAGGCAAAGCGATGTTGTTCCATCAATTTGCCGGAATCGATGCCTGGCCTCTCTGTCTCAATACCCAGGATTCCGAAGAGATTATCCGGACGGTGTTAGCCATTTCTCCGTCATTTGGAGGTATTAATCTGGAAGACATCAGTGCCCCTCGATGCTTTGACATTGAGCGCCGGCTGCAAACCGAGCTGGATATTCCGGTGATGCATGATGATCAGCATGGAACGGCTGTGGTCATTTTGGGAGCACTTCTGAATGCCTTAAAAGTCACACGCCGGTCCATTACTGAAATTACCGTCGTGGTCGTCGGGTTGGGAGCCGCAGGCACGGCCTGTTGTGAATTACTTTTAGGAGCCGGGGTCAACAGGCTCAAGGGATGCGACAAGCAGGGCCTGATATTGGATCGCCCTGTGGAAGAAGTTCTACCCCATCGGCATACTCTTCGCAGCCTCATTCAGTATGATCAGCCAACGGGAACCGTTCAGGACGCACTGAAAGACGCCCATGTGGTTATTGGTCTTTCTGCAGCCAACATTTTAAAACCCGAAGATTTACCCCTTATGGCCAAGGATCCCATTGTGTTTGCCCTAGCCAATCCTGACCCCGAAATCCTACCCGAGGCAGCCATCCCCCACTGTCGCGTGTATGCCAGCGGGCGATCGGATTATCCCAATCAATGCAACAATCTCTTGTCATTTCCCGGCATCTTTCGTGGAGCCCTTGACGTACAAGCCAAAACGATTAATGAACCGATGCTCATTGCTGCCGCTCATGCCCTTTCGAAAATGATTCCTGACTCGGCGCTCAGTGAAGAATATATTATTCCCAGTGTGTTCGATAAACAGGTGGTGCCAAAGGTCGCCAAGGCGGTCTCTCAGGCGGCGATTGACTCCGGCGTGGCCCGCAGGACAAAAAAGGACATGGAGGAGGAGATGTAGAGAACCGTGTGTTTTTTCTAGAGAACGCCCGCGTCTACTTGAATGTACTCCAGAGGAGAATACTTATTCCAAGGGGCCACAGATAATAAGAGAATAAATGGAAGTGATCCTGCCTAACGAGTTTGATTATCAACGAAATGGATCCATACCCTACTAAAGCCGCGACGACCATTCCAGCGACATAAACCCCCATCGGCTCATGGATCTGATCAATTCCTTTCCCAATTTCTAGGATCGTCGCCCCCACAATGGCGGGCATAGAAATCAGCAGAGAAAATCGAGCCGATAATTCACGATCCAAACCCAACAGCACACCACCGGCAATAGTTGATCCGGACCGGGAAATCCCCGGAAGAACCGCAACGCCTTGGACAATGCCAATCGCCAATGCATCCCCAATGCCCATGTCCTGAATACCCCGAACGCTGTTTCTGCCGCGCCCCAACCAGAGAATCGCTCCGGTGATCAGCAACATGACGGCCACCACAGAAGGCTGAACTAGATTTTCCAGACCGATGGATCGAATGCCTAGTCCAATGATCGCCGTAGGAATGGATGCGAGCAGGACATAATGAATCGTCCGCCGCTCAAATCCTTGAAATAGACTGCCTTGTCTTGTGGTCCATCCAACATATCCCAGGCCCAAGGTGAAGAGATCATGACGAAAATACACCAGGATCGCCGTTACTGTGGCGAGATGTAACATAATGTCATACAATAAATTCGTTTCACTAAAATGACCGAACCAATGTTGAGCCAGGACCAAATGGCCTGAAGAGGAAACAGGGAGAAATTCCGTAAGCCCTTGAATGACGGCAAGCACCACCGCTTCGATGTATCCCATCGTTTATTGATGCCTTTCTTTTACCTGATAACCCACAAAAGGTAATTCACAGGACAGACGATTCCCTAGCCTTTCCACAGACTGGCAAAATCACGAACCCCCTCTTCCCAGGATGGCAACTCAATCAAGGGGTCCTGTAAAGAGGTAAGCACGGCATAGGGTGGCCGTCGAGCAGGGCGAGGAAATTGAGCGGTGGCGATAGGCACGACCGAGGTTTGAATATCTAACGCCTGATAAAGTGCTTGGGTCAATTCGTACCAACTGGCTCCGCCTGTACCAGCCATGTGATAAGTCCCAAACGCATCGGTCTCACCCAACTGAAATACCGCCTGTGCGAGATGAGGGGCAAAGGTCGGTGACCCATACTGGTCACTTACGACTTTGACAACCTCTCGTCCCGCCATTCGACAAATTGTATTAGGAAAATTCTTACCAACGGTGTGATAAAGCCAAGCGGTCCGGACAATAAAATGCCGTGGATTCGCTATCCGCACAGCCTCTTCACCGGCCAATTTACTATGCCCATAGACGCCTAACGGATTCGTACGATCGAATTCATGATAAGGTCGATTCTGCTGACCATCAAACACATAATCGGTGGAAAAATGGATCAGCGTCATTCCCAGATCTTTCGTCACCACGGCAAGATTTCTCGGGCCCAGGGCATTACCCCGGTATGCGGCATCCTGCTTAACTTCTGCCTCATCCACTTGTGTGAAGGCAGCCGCATTGATCACGAGGTGTGGTCGTAGCTGATCAAGGGCTTTCTTCACCTCCTCGAACTGCGTGATATCCAGATCCTGGAGATCCCAGGCTGTGACCTCGTGGTCGGCATATTGCCCTTGTAGCGCCTGCCCTAATTGCCCTTGAGCCCCTGTGATTAGAATTCGACTCTGTCTCATGATTGATATTCCGGAAGATGGTCGCTCAAGGTGTCAAGTAACTGCCCAGCAGCATCCTTCGAGGAAAGAAGTGGATGTTCGATCGGCCATTGAATGCCAATTCGTGGGTCATCCCATCGAATGGTCACTTCACCCCCAGGGGCGTAGACATCAGTACATTTGTACTCCACTTCCGCCACCTCGCTAAGGACACAAAACCCATGGGCAAAACCAGGAGGAATATAGATTTGCCTGAAATCCTCTCCCGATAATGTTGCACCCACCCACGCAGCAAAGGTCGGAGACCCCTTTCGAATGTCGACTGCGACATCAAAAATTTCCCCTCGAATCACCCGAACTAACTTCCCTTGAAGGCGGGGCATTTGAAGATGAAGGCCGCGAAGCGTTCCGTGGACCGACGAAGAACAATTATCCTGCACAAATGGAAGCAGAATCCCCGCCTCCTGATACTTTTGCACATGATACGATTCTAAAAACCATCCACGTTGATCGCGATAGACATCAGGCTCAACAAGCAGAACCTCGGGCAATCGAGTTGGGAGAAACTTCATGACCGGTTATTGCTGCCCCTGATTCACCAAATGCAGCAAATATTGCCCGTACCCGTTGTCTTTCATTTTCGTGGCCAAACGCAACACGTCGCCTGACTGAATGTACCCCATTTTGTAGGCGATTTCTTCCGGGCAGGATACCATCAGGCCCTGTCGTTCTTGTAAGACTTGAATATAATGGGCCGCTTGCATGAGGGATTCGTGCGTCCCCGTATCCAACCAGGCAATGCCACGTCCAAGCACCCGCACATGCAAAGATCCAGCCTCCAAATAGGTTCTATTCACATCGGTGATTTCTAACTCTCCTCTGGCCGAAGGCTTAAGGGTATCGGCCATCCTCACAACCTGATTGTCATAAAAATATAATCCGGTTACCGCATAAGGGGATTTGGGGTGGAGGGGCTTTTCTTCCAGGCTGGTGGCTTGCCCGTGATCATTAAATGTCACCACCCCATATCGTTCCGGATCACGAACCTGGTAGGCAAAGACTTGCGCACCCGAGGCCTGGGAGGCGGCTTGCTGAAGATAGCCAGACAGCCCATGTCCATAGAAAATATTATCCCCAAGAATGAGCGCCACTCGATCCTTTCCGATAAACTCGCGCCCAATCACAAAAGCTTGCGCAATTCCTTCCGGTCGGGGTTGGACTTGGTAGCGGATCGTTAACCCGAGATGACTGCCATCACCTAACAACCGGACAAACCCTTCCTGCTCATGCGGAGTTGTGATCACCAGAATTTCACGGATTCCAGCAAGCATGAGGGTCGACAACGGATAATAGATCATCGGTTTATCAAAAACCGGCATAAGTTGTTTGCTGACCGCGTGGGTCAAGGGATAGAGTCGGGTACCCGATCCGCCCGCTAGGATGATTCCCTTCATCGTGCCCCTTGGTATCCTAATGTCTTCATCATGCTCATGTTACCTGATCATACAAGAGGACGTCTCTTCCCCTATCTCGATGGAGCCGAGGCTAAACCGAGGCGTTCCCGTTGATAGGAGTTCGCCGTCACAGACTGACACCATTGGCGGTTGGCAACGTACCATTCAATGGTCCGCCGCAACCCAGACTCAAAAGAGTGGCGTGGGCTCCATCCCAATTGTGTGTGGACCTTTGTAGAATCAATTCCATAACGAAAATCATGACCGGGACGGTCAGGCACAAATACTTTCAGGTCTGCATATCGTGTGAGACCACGTTGGGACAGGGAAGGATTCGAACCACTGGGCACCACATCTTCCAATATCAGACACAGGGCCTCGATGACATCAAGATTTGATCGTTCCGACCGCCCCCCCAGGTTATATTTTTCCCCGGGTATGCCTTCCTGAAGGACCAGAAGGAGGCCTTCACAATGATCTTCAACAAACAACCAGTCCCGAATATTCTGCCCGTTCCCATAAATCGGAAGCGGTCGGCCTTCCAGCGCATTTAACACCATCAACGGAATGAGTTTTTCAGGAAATTGAAAGGGCCCATAGTTATTAGAACAATTGGTCATCAGTGTTGGAAGACCATACGTGTGATAAAAGGCCCGCACCAAATGATCTGCGCTAGCTTTCGAAGCCGCATAGGGGGAGTTGGGTGCATAAGGCGTGTCTTCGGAGAACAACCCTGTTGGGCCCAAGGTGCCATACACTTCATCCGTTGAGACATGCAGAAACCGAAAATGCCGTTGATGATCCACAGGGCGATGCTGCAAAAATCGCCTAACCACGTCCAACAACACCAACGTACCCGTGACATTCGTATGAATAAAGGGATACGGGTCATCAATTGACCGGTCCACATGTGATTCAGCCGCAAAATTCAATACCCACCGGGGAGAAAATGTATCCAGGACTCTGGTCATTTCTGCCACATCGGCAATATCTGCCTGGATAAAATTAAGACGAGGATGGCTCCATAAT
>DOFS01000270.1 GCA_003523945.1 Nitrospiraceae bacterium
TGATTGTGGACATGGATAAAAAGCCTTTATCCGAAAAAAAGTTCCACGCCATCGTCCAGTCGAGGGGTAACAGTTTGAGTAGGAGTAAGAACCTGCATCGTGAATGGCCAGGGTATTTCAGGTTTGGCATTCTTGAGATGTGACTTAAAGCCTTCGGACGAAGAACCTTTCGGATCTTTACTCATTATCTTGATAGTGGTTACAGGCTTTCTCCGTGAAAGCATCCCCATTCATCCCCTTCTGCCAGGGAGGGAATCAGTTTTCCAGACAGCGGGAATTTCTCCGAGAAAAAATCTCACGATGCCTGTTTTTAGAGCCTGTTCCTAGGGACGGAGGTCCATCGAATATGGAGCCGATTCGAAAAGTTTCGATCTCTTTTTGCAACAAAGGAAGGTAACCCAGCATACCGCTACAGAATATGAAACATATTCAACAGGAAACATCGGCAAGTTTTTTCTGGGGAAGTCGATAATGAAGCATGGAAACGAGGTACCACAACATGCGAAGTGGAAAGCTTTCTTGGGTCCACGAACATTTATGTATGACTATGAAGCATGCATTCGGTCGGGTGCCCCTTCCCGAGAAGGGCGAACACGCCGTAAGGTGTGGGCGCAAAACCACGGGTCAGGGTTGGTCCCTGATAGCCGGGTTGCCGAAGGCAAGGAGAGCCAAGGGGCAACGTCTGCGTCAGAACATTCCGGGCAGTCTGGCGTAACGAAAGTATTTACCTTCGCCCGTTTAAGGAGATGCGCTATGGTTAACCAAGTACTGCGTTTCGTGAATGATGAAGAGGGAGCCACAGCTATTGAGTATGGTTTGTTGGCCGCGTTGATCGCTGCGGTGATTGTCGGCGCGGTGACAGCTGTAGGGACTGCGCTCAGCGGTACGTTCCAAACAATTTCAACCAACGTAGCTGCTCCCAGCTAAGAGGTTGTTCTTTTCCGCAGGGGTAGGTTGGAAGTGCCGTTCCCGGTGGCAGTTCATCGGGGCGGCACTTCGGCGGAAATCCTTTTCTGAAAGGCAGTGCCGTGTTGAGAAGGGGCGTGAAGGTCAGGGATAGGGAGGCCAGCACCATGCAGAGAATTCTCATGAATCATTGTCAATGCCGGTTAAAGAACTTTCTTGTTGAAGAAGAGGGTGCCACGGCGATTGAATACGGGCTCTTGGCTGCGCTCATCGGCGCCACGGTGTTGAGTGCTCAAGCTGCCATGGGAGATGCCGTCGTCAATATGTATGAGGGTGCCATGGGTATCATCTCGACGGCCTTGGGGAGCTAGCAGGATACGCATAAAGCTTGGACCAGGTGACCACGAAGGTTCAGCTAGCAGAAAATTTTCACTCACATTTCTCCCCTTACCACCCCGGTTCCCCCCATGTCCGCGTTGTGCAGCCGTCCTAAGCCTCATGCGATGCCTGTGTCGGAGAAGGCATTGCCTTTGCTTTCCCGGTCCCCAAAATAATTGATAGTGTAGGTGTCCACCACAAGACCCAGCGGGATCAACAGACTTTCTCTCTCCTGTGCATGAATAAGAGAAAAAACTCTCACCGTCCTGTGGTTGTTCTCCCCATAATGGGCTAGTTCGGTGGTGGGGTTAACCCAGTCTAGGACTCCATTCACTATTTCATTCAAGTCTATGTTCAATACCACGGTTATATCCCGTTTCGCTTTCTCTCCATGTCGGCGGGTAGTAGCTGCCAACGGTTCCTCTGTGTGTTCCCCTTAACAGATTTTTGATTTCTTCGGAAACGATCTCCTTTTCAATGTTGGTCTTATGGGCAATTCCACGTGAAAAAGGCGGAATGGGAGATCATTGCGTGATGCCATGCCATTTCGCTTCTGCTGCCTTCCTGATTTTTTTTAATTCCGTGAATCCTTTCTTTGAACCCCAGATTCCCGTTGCCTCAATTCCTAAACGATTTTTGAGAACTCGGCTTAAGAAGGTCTGGCATTCCGCCGAAACATGGAGTGTTTGCAGGAATCGGGGTAGATCGTGGTCGGGACACCCGCCTCTTTGCGGTCCCGGTCTTTGTTGGAAAACTCATTCACGCTTCGCTACCTATGGGTCACTTTCTTCTTCTATCGGGATTAACTGTCGGGTTAGTGGTGGCCGCCGTTACCGATGTTCGTGAGGGCCGTATTCCTAATTGGCTGACAGCCTCTCTCACTGTCTTCGGCATGGGGGTGCAGAGCTGGCAGCATGGCTGGGATGGATTTCTGTTCAGTCTCGGGGGGCTGGGCCTGGGTTTGGCCTGTTTGATGTTTTTTTATATCAAAGGAGGGATGGGCGCGGGAGACGTGAAATTGCTCGGAGCGATTGGAACCATCCTGGGTCCGAGTCAGGTGGTGGTTGCCTTTGCATTTGCGGCTATGTTGGGGGGGATCTATAGCCTCGCGCTACTGTCCAATCAGGGTGGCTTGCGACAGGCCTGGGAGCGGGTCTTTCTTCTTCTTACGACCTTCAAGGTGACTCGAGCTCTTCCCATATCTGATGGGCAAAATCCGGCAGAGCCCAAGTTGCGGTATGCCCTGGTTTTAGGGCTGGGGACCGTGATCACACAAACCTTGTTTTATTATGGTGTGTTATAACGTGCATATTTGTGCAGCCATGCGAGTTGAAATTGAGCAATCCAGGAAGATTCTTTCCGTTAACTATTAAGAATGATAATTCCCATCCGATATGCAGAGTAAGTGTATTAAATCTTTAAAAAATTTTCGACATGAACAAATTTGACAGTCTAGATTAGGGGAAAAAGGGGGAGG
>DOFS01000314.1 GCA_003523945.1 Nitrospiraceae bacterium
TTTCCGGGGTAAGTGTATGAGGGAAGCCCAAAACAGGTTTGTCGGCGGACGGCCCGGGTGACTGTGACTCTTGCCGTCAGTCGGGTCGAGAGGTGCTCTCTGCCTTGTCTTCCATCCAGGTGGGATATTTTCCGGGTTTTCCTAAAAAAGGTAAAGCCATCAATCTCCACCAGGTGAGCCTGGTCGGGTCCCGGTATTCCTCCAGGCCGATCTCCATCCGTTCATGGCCCCCAACGGGGTCTCGCCAATAGGTGCCAAGCAGCCGATCCCACCACGGCAGGTTAAACCCGAAGTTCCGGTTGGTTTCCCATGGGATCACTGAATGATGGATGCGATGCATATCCGGCGTCACAAGGAACCATCTGAGCAGACGATCCAACGTCCAGGAAATACGCACATTGCTATGGTTAAACATGGAGGTGGCATTGAGCAGGACTTCGAAGGCCACCACCGCGCCGGGTGAGGCACCGATTAAAAGCACCGCACTGATTTTGATGAACATGGAGAGGAGGATCTCGAGCGGATGAAACCGCACGCCGGTGGTGACATCAAAATCCACATCGGTGTGATGCACCATGTGCAGACGCCAGAGAACCGGGACGGCATGCATGAGCACATGCTGGAAATAAACCACCAGATCCAACAGGATCACGGCCACGTTGAGTTCGACCCACCAGGGCCAATCCACTTGATGAAAGAACCCCACTTCCCCCTCACCCGCCAGGATCGCGGCGCCCACCGCTCCTGAGGCCAGAAGCAGGCGGATGAAGGCCGTGTTTAGAACCCCCATGCCCAGGTTGATCCCCCAGCGTGTGGACCGGGACGCGGACCATACCCGGCGGGGCGCCATCCGTTCCCACACGGCCATGATGGCGAAGATGCCGATAAACGCGCTGATGCGAATGATGACGTCGGAATTCATTAGACCTGTTCAGGATTTTGTTTTCACTTTACCCCATCTGTGCAGGTCGGACAAAGAAAAAGAGCGGGAATCCTTCTACAAATGACGGGGCTGAGTAAGGAATGTTCGTTGATGCAAGTGGGGTCATTAGGGAAGGGGGCGGGATGACAGGAGAAAAGGGAGGATAGATGTCCGCTCAACCATTTGATGAATGATCTAAGGTTTTTTTATACCGGGGTTCGGCCCGGCAGCCGAGGTATTGCCTCGCACATCCCGAAGGGTGTCACCTATCGTTTGGTTCGTCTCGAGGAGTGAATCCTTTGTGTGGAGGCAAAATTGACCACCGCATCGTATCACCTTAAGCTGCTTACTGTTGCGACAATTTTCATCTAAGACTTTTTGTACCTTGATGAGGTAGGATTTTTTCTATGCGACACCACGAAACATCGGAAACCTCACGCCGATTTTTTGCAGCTGTCCTCGTGCCGTTCTTCACGATAATCTGTCTTATCGTGCTGCCGGTACCCGCACAATCGACGCAGCCCGAAGCGGATCAAGGTGTCTGGGACTCAGCCGCACCTGCCCCGATTAAACGGACGGAGGTGGCTGCCGCTGCGGTGAACGGCAGGATGTATGTTGTGGGCGGATTCGAGGAGCCCGGCTTCGGCAATTTTTTGAATTTTGCAATTACGCCGGCTCTCCAGGAATACGATCCTTCCACCGATCGATGGACAACGAAAGCTCCTATGCCGGTTGGCCTGCATCATGTAGGGATCGGGGAATCAGGCGGGAAGCTCTACGTCATCGGCGGTTATAAGCAGTCGGGATTCAGCGTCTGGCACCCCGTCGCGACGGTATATGCTTACGATCCGGCAACGGACACCTGGGCCGCGCGCGCGCCCATGCCGACGCCTCGTGGCGCGCTAGCGGTGACCGGGCATGAGGGAAAGTTATTTGCCATCGGCGGGTACGACCGGAAGGCCAACAGCGCCGGGGTGGAGGTGTACGATCCCGCAAACAATACCTGGTCGACAGTCGCGCCGCTTCCGACTCCCCGCGATCATCTCGCCGCCGCAACGATCGCCGGGAAAATTTATGCGATCGGCGGACGCCTGAACGGTGATTATGGGCGGAATCTTTCCGTCGTAGAAATATACGATCCGGCAAGCGATCAATGGTCGGGGGTGGCGGATCTTCCGACGGCCCGCAGCGGAATCACCGCCTCCGTGCTGGGAAATCGCATCTATGTGTTCGGGGGCGAGGGATCGGATGGGACATTCCATGAAAACGAAGCGTATGATCCGGCGGATGACGCCTGGCAGGTTATGGCCCCCATGCCGACTGCACGGCACGGCCTTGGGTCGGCAGTGATGGACGGGCGTATTTACGTCATCAGCGGCGGGCCCACCCCCGGCGGCTCCTTCAGCGATCTGAACGAAGTCTTCTCCCCTCCGGTTTCTGTCCCCTCCCCGCGTTAGCGCCCATCTCAGACTGACAGGTCGGAGGTGTCATGGTTGGACAAGATCCTTCGGCATGGTCTCAGAATGACCACACCACAATGCTCGGGATGATCGGGGCACCAGAACATACACATGTCGCGACTCTCTCAAACACATGGTCATTCTGAGCAAAGCCAGGAATCTTAGGGCAGGGTGAGGATACCACGGATCAGAATGATCCTTCGCTCAATTGAAGATGACAAAAATAACAGGCGGAGAGAGGGGGACTTAGCCATAGCGGAGTTTGAGAATGAAAATCCATCCGGCCAGAAGAAGGGTCACCGTGTTGGCGGTGAGTAACGGCCAATCCTGATTGATCAGCCCGTAGGCGCACCAGAGCCCGATACCCGAGGTGAGAATCCCATACATTCCCAGTGACAGATCTTTGGTATGTTTGGTTTTGACAATTTTGATGGCCTGGGGAAGAAAGGCCGTGGTGGTGCAGACCCCTGCCAGATAGCCCATTGCGGTAACCCAATCCATGCTGTCTCCTCTTGGTGTGGTGGTGCGTAACCCGTTGCCGATGATCGAGCCTTTCGCTCTGCGCCGATAGGCTCATCGGCAGTATACTCTCTCTGATGTCTTAAGGGTATGAAGATGTGAGGAGCCTGCCCGGCCAATTTTCGATTTCATTTTTGCACAGGGAATTCTATAATTTATCCCGTCAATCCGAACAGGATATGGAGGTCGGATATATTCCGGTCGGATGAAAATTACGGATTACCAAGGAGGACGTATGGAGTGGAGAGCCAGTCATATTCTCGTGAAGGAAAAAGGGTTAGCCGAGGATCTTCGAAAACGCCTGAAAACCGGCGGGAAATTTGCAGAGTTGGCGAAAGAATTTTCGACCTGTCCCAGCGGGTCCAAAAGTGGTGATCTGGGATGGTTTGGTCCGGGTAAAATGGTCAAAGCCTTTGAAGATGCAGTCAAACGCCTGGGGCATGGCAGTATTAGCCCGGTGGTAAAAACCCAATTCGGGTACCACATCATTAAAAAAACCGGACAGAAGGAATAAGTCTCGCTTAGTCAACCCATCCATCCACCTCCATGAATCGGGAATTCAGGGGTTCTGTCGCATACGGCACTCTGCGCGGATGCCGTGGATTGGTACGGGGCCCGAGGTGATGGACAGGCCTTGCAAACACGACTCACCCCTACCCTGGTGACGACTCGCCGATGGGTTTAACCTCGCCGGTTTGTCGTGGCCGGCATGGTGTTGAAATGGGAGTGATTCCTTCATTTCGGATGTTCCGGTATCGTTTGCTCACCGACATTCTGCCCATAACCCATTCACCTTATTCCCTGCACACGACTTGAGTCACACCGCCTTCCGGATGGCAAGGAATCGTATTCTATGTGGAGACATGGGCATGAACCATAAAATCCTTGCCTCGTTGTTAGCCGGAAGACGGGAGAGAATCGTTCGCAGATTTGCCAATTAGACATTGGGGATTTTTGGGTCGGCGACCCGTAATGAGATGCACGAGGGAAGTGACACCGATGTTCTTGTGGAGTTTCAGAACTCCCCCACCGTTGATGCCTATATGGACATCAAGTTTTTTTTGGAGGACCTTTTCCATACGCCTGTCTATGTGGTTCTTGAGGACACCGTGAAGCCACGCATGCGTCCCATTATCAAAAAGGATTTGATTCGTGTCGCGTGACGGGATATTTGTCCTGGAAGATATAACTGGAAGCGGCCGATACAGTCCTTCGCCATACCCGCGGACTGACACTGAAGCCTTTTAACATGATGAGTTAGTTTTCGAGGCCGTGGTTCGCCATCTGGAAATTATCGGCGAAGCCGCCAAACACTTGTCAAAGGACGTTCAAGCCATGATGCCAAAGGTTGAATGGTCAAAGACCGCTGCCTTTCGGGATGTGATCGCCCATGGCTACTTTAAATTGAATTTCCATAGTATTTGGGATGTGACACGGAATAACGTCCCCGACATCTCTAAGTCTGTCAAAAAACTTCTCACCCAACTACGGAACGATCAGCCTTGAATCTCTCTGGTCCCAACCATAGCCGAACATTAAGAGCCCATTGGGTGGGCTGTCATGTGGACGCAAAGAAATGGGATGGGAAAACCTCCCCATGAATACCCAGGAATATGGGGGAGGAGCGCTTTGCCCTGCTTTCCTTTTTAAACGCCCCGGCAACAAACGCACCGTCAACGCCGCAGCACCGCATTACTTCAATCACTGAATGATCAATTTGAGGAATGAGCACTATAGGCCTACTTCATCGCAGCCAGATTTTGCCAGCCATAGCTCTGATCCGCGCGCGTGCACCACGCAAGACCATTGCCGTCCAAATGGCTGACGAGCACACTTCCAAAGAAGAAATTGACAAGCCAGGCGAACGTGGGAGTGCCCGACGTCGTCGTTGCCGACCAATAGCTGGCCGACTGCACGTTTTGGAACGGATGGCCATCCGGCACACAGAGCCCCCCTCCTGTGCACAGACCCGAATTGGTATCCACCAGACTCGCCAGTTGCTCACGCTTGGGTAGGGACCAGCCTTTCCGGGCCCCCACTTCACGGGTGGCACAATGGTTGATGGCCCCGGTCCAATCAAAGGAACCTGACGCAGGAGAGGTCTCCCACACAAGGCCCGTCTCCTGGTCACAATAGGCGGCCCCATTCAGGACGGCCACAAATCGGTCAGGTCCGGGGAATTTCTTCCTCCACACCGGTGGGATCTCACAGGGCTCGGCTCTGCTCCATTTGGGAAAGTTCTTAATCGTGTCGTGCACGGTAAGGATGGGGGCAGGCCTTTCAACAAACCTCCCGCCCGGATGCTCCTCCGGAAATCCGGCCTTGGCCAAGGTCATCCCTGGCAGAGCCAGACACACCCCCAGAAACGTCGCCATGCCCACACCTGGTCTCGTTGATCGTTGAGCAATCATGCCCACACCTCCCTGAGCTGCGTAAGACTTGCGACCCTCCTGGTTCGTCTCACTGGTAAAGAAACAAGAGAGCGAAATGTTCTTTATCAATATACTAGGGAGAGCAAAGGGAATGCCATCTCAAAGATCGGGCACGCAAACACTGCAACACTATAGATTTTCGAACAGACAGACGGAGGAAGAAATCAGTCAAGGTGGTGATTGCTAGACTTGGACATTTTGGCAAATGGATACAAACGGGTACAGGTCGTATTGTTCGGTATACGATGTTTATAATCCGGTGTGGGATTAGCCATCACTTATTCTTTTTGACGTTTTTCCATCTCTCTCGTTAGGGCGGAAGGGCGCCAACCCTTAATAGAGCGGCCCAACTTGCCGGGTTCCAACAAGAGCCGCTAAATGCTAAGAGGGTCCCTCCTTTGAGCCAGGATTTCCTGAAAGATCCCACGATTGTTTACGTCGTGTATGACGAAATGGGGCTTGATTTTCAATAACTTCCCACCGGAATGGAGGCGATTGGAAAGAGGTTTGCTGATCCTCGGTGGTCTCGCTTGTGGCACAAATCCTTCACTGGTCCCCTGGCCTAAAATTTGTCGCAGGGCTGAGGATGACAAACCGGTCATAATCTTTTTTGAGGAGTTATTTTTTCCGTCTGCCTGCGCTATGATAGGCCTTCCTTGGATGGCCGGGAATTGAACATTTCAACCGTCTGATTTATAGATACAGAAAACGGGACACCTCGATTTGCACAGTCTATCCTTTCAAACGGAGGGCATCATGATCCAGGAATTGGAAGAGGTCATTCTGAAATTCGATCTTCCCCAAAACGGCCTTCAGCGAGGTGACATTGGCACCGTCCTGGCGGTTCATGAAGATGGCAGCGGTTACGATGTCGAGTTTACAGCCTTGAATGGCGAGACGATTGCCGAGGTCACGCTGACGGATTTTCAGGTTCGACAAGCCCACAAGGGTGAGATCGCCCATGTGAGAGATCTGGCGAGTTCCACGCTTTAGCCGGTGGCCCATCTTTCATCCTGGCTTTGCTCTGGAGAAAGCTGATCCGGCACGGAGGCCGGTCTGTCCTTCAACTCCTGGCCACATCTATTAACTATTGGCCGTGCTCATGGCTGGTTGAGAGATTCCTTTCTGCCGGTTGTTCCGGTTTATTCGGCTCGCGGAAACTGTTCTGTTGCCCCACTCGTTTCGCGCTCACCATGGGTATTCCATGTTTACCATGATACCTTTAAATTGATTCTCACTCAGCTGTGCGGTATTCTCCCCCCCAAATTCTAAGAGCCCACCCGGAGTATCAAGCATGTTGATTGAACCGGCTTGAGGCGGGTTCTTATGATATCGCTCCTCCATTGGTCAATGGGGAAAATCTTTTTTCGCAAGTCAACAAGATCAAGATCAGGACGAACAGAAGTGTCGGAATTGTGTCCCGAACGATTTTGTGGATCCCTATCACCCGGCCGACTTGCACGGGTAAAGATGTTCACGACAAACAGACGATTAGATTCGACAAGGCCGATCAGGTTATCCAGGCCATCCAGGTCTGCACGACCGACAAGAAAAAGAAAGACGATAGGATTTAAGGGGCGCAGATCTGGCCGTCCGAGTGGGCCCCAATGGCACTCTCTTCGAAGCCAGCCCTAGTGACAGGTTCAGGCGCCCACACTGTGAACGCTGGCGCGAAAAGATTTCCTGCCCGAGCAACCAAATGGCCATTGGCATCGAGGCCAACTGGGGCGATGGCGGGTTTGCCGGCTTGCGGCTCCGCTGTAAGGCCGTGGGGCGGAAGTAGCTGCCTGTGGACGGTTAGCCGGACAGATCCTGCCACTTGCGATGAGCGCATCCTGATCGTCCAAGCCTCCTTCTCCCATCCGGCTATTGCGCTTCATGGATCGACGCGCTTGCGGATTTTTCAATGGTGAAGTCCAAGCCCACTCGGCTGAAACTCTTCTCACCCCCATGGGCCTGGGCGTGGAATTGTGCCCCTGCCACTAATGTTCACCCTTTTACAGACAAAAAAGGAAAAACCGGAAGAACGTCGCTTCCACGAGTGTCTTCATCGGGTATCTGATCGAATACAGCGCTGTATCGGATTGGATACAACATGTAGGACCTCAGACCCATCCATTCTTCCATGGGCATTCCTTGTGCTATGAGGTATTTTTCTTATTCCGTTTGTGTGTCGTTGATGTGCTCGGTTGGGAGAGGAGCTCCCCCGGCCTGCGCATGAATCTTGAATTTACTGAGAGGTGAACAGGACAGTGTCCGGACATTTTTTCAATTAGGCGTATTCAATGTTTCCACCAAACGTATTTTCTGACCCCATTCGAGAATGACTCATGGCCTCTGAAAAAAATGACGACTCAAAAATTCCTTTTGCAGGGTTACTGATTCTGATAACCGTGCTGGGAGGAATTTTATTTTACCAACAACCCTATAAGACCGAGCGGCCCGTCAATGACCAGCAAGGCAAGACCCTGATCGTCGGTGACAAACGGGTTCAAAGCCGTCTCTGGCAGGACCCTTTTGCATCGGTGAAGATTCATAAAAATGCAGAACCCATTACCAGCCAGTCTCAGAGGGTGGCGATTTCACGCCAACCCCCTTCACCACAAGGCGACGGTTCCCTCCTCAATATTCGCAAGGACAGAGACCACCATAATTTACGCTCTCAGTTGAGTGAGATCACGAAGACCATAGGGAAACCCAAACCACCATTTAGGGTCCTGATTGTCGTGACAGAAGGGACTCCCTTTGCTTCCGGAACAGAATACCGGTTGCGGCATCGCTACGCGGTGGTGTCCGCTCTCGGGGAGGCCGGATATATCCCGGAGGAAGGGGAGTTTTTCCGGTATTTTTGGTGGGATCGCACTACGCTTCAAGGGAATGATACCTGCTGGGATGAAAGTTGCCCCCCCCTTGATGTGCCTCTCGAATGGTTTATTAAACCAAACGTTATGGCAAACGATCACCTGCTGGTCTTATGGGTCAAGGATCAAGACCTGGAGAAAAAGCCCTTGGCCTCTCTAGAAGATCTGGTGGCCTTTGTGAAGGATTCGGTACCGGACGCTCAAAAAAACCAAAATTATCAAGATTCAGTTCAGTCCTCCATGTCGTTTACGGTTTTAGGCCCGTTTCACTCAGGAACCTTACGCGCCATGATCAGTGAAGCTCTGGCCAAACCACGCCAGGGCCTTCCATCAAAAGATGCAGCAGAGGGTTCGACAGCTATTCAGTTTCTTTCGTATTCCGCAACCGCTTCTGAGGCCGTCCTGTTTGAAGGCCTCAATATTGATAAGAAACAGTGTTTCACGGAAACAGAGTGCTGGGAGTATATGAAGT
>DOFS01000083.1 GCA_003523945.1 Nitrospiraceae bacterium
GAGAGCAATTGTTCGAAGGGGGGTGGGCATTTACTTCGACTTCAACAGACTGCGGATGAACGTCACGGTTTCAGGGCTATCCCACTCTCTTGGCCCCATGATTCGTTGGGTGAGCTGTCCGTGAGGGTTCACGATCACGGTTGTGGGAAGATTTCTGACCATCAGCGCTTGAGAGAGTTCTTCCTGGTTATCCAGCAGAACATCGAAGTGCAGGTCGAGTTGTTGCCAAAATGCTTCGATTTCTTTGGGACGAATATCGGTGGTGACCGCCAGGATGGTGAGTTGGTCCTTAGGGAATTTTTGGCGAAGACGTTCTAACGACGGCATTTCTTCTTTACACGGACCACACCAGGTGGCCCAAAAATTTAAGATGAGCACTCGTCCAGCTAATTCGTCCGAATGCATGGGCATGCCCTGCAAGGTGCGGAGCTGGAACGTGGGGAGGCTCTGGTTGATATCAACTCGGGTGAGAATCATCGGGGTGGACGAAGGATTTCCCACTGCCACAATAATCCCCAGCACTCCTGAAGCGAGCAGCGAAAGCGGTGTCATGGCTTTGCATGCAATTGAGGCGTCAGCGAGGTTGGAAATGAAAGAGGCTGGATCACCGTACTCCATCCCGGGAAGGACACCTGTTCCGACCATGCAATCACGCCTTGTCCTGCGTCATTCAATGCCACAGTCGGACTTTTGGCTTTTTTCTCATTCACCTTTTCCGGGGCGCTGAATGTCTGCCCTCTGTCGAGGGAATAGGTGAACACGACTTCACGCCGCACCGGAGATTGCTCTTCCCATGATACGAGAAGATGGCCTGCCTGATTCACGGCCAGTTGAGGATGATCCGGAAAGGTTCCTTTGGACTTGTTCAATAAGCGTCGACGGGTGAAGGTTTTTCCCTGATCATCGGAGTAGGCCAGATACACCCCGGGAGTGTCATCGGGGCCTTCCGTATACCAGGTGACGTAGAGGCGCCCTTCCTGATCGACTCCCATGGTGGCGGGACGATGGGGGCAGCCCTCGAAGACCCATTGATCATGACCAACGATGACCGCGGGTGAAAACGATTTCCCTTCATCGGTTGAACGGGACACGACTGTTTCCCGGACCGCTCCAGACAGGACTTTCCGCCAGGCGAGATAGACCGTGCCATCAGATGCCGTGGTCATATGGGTCCGGCAGCAGACACAACTGGATTCGTCAATTTTCAGGTTGGGGGAAAGGGTTTTGCCCTGGTCGTGGGAACGGGCCGTATAGGTAGCCGGATCTTTTTTCCCTTCCCGGGCATCAAGCCAGGAAATATGAACAGAACCATTCGGGCTAACGGTCAGATTATCAAAAGAATGGCCGGTGACCGCTTCGTCGTCGTTGACTTGAACGGGAGGAAGAAAAGTCTTACCCCCATCAACGGATCGGCTCAGGAGAAGAAGGTTGGCAAACGGTTTTCCGTCCGCATTCGGATGAGGAGTGGTCCAGGTAATGTACACATCGTTTTTCTGGCCTAACGCCAGGGCCGGTGGTTCATGGAGGGAGGTGGCGGGAGGGCTGAATGGGTTGACTTCGACCGGTTCGGGATACGATTGCTGCTGTGGCGGGACTTTGAGATAGAAGACGCCGTGCTCTTCCTGTTTTTCTCCTCCCCATGCGAGGTGCAGCGTCCCGTCTGTATCCAGTTGGGCCATGGGGCCGGTTGTTTGCATACCCTTATGGTCGATGATGTGTTTTGGTCCAGCGTGAATGGGGGAAACCGATTGCTCCGCTCCGAAGGCTCCGGATATGAAGCCTCCCAGGCCTATCGAAACGAGGACGGAAGTGGCTCCAAAGAGTGCAGATTTTATCATGTGTGCCTCCAGGGATGTTCGAGTTTATGATGAAGATAGACGTTTATTATTCCTGAATGTAAAGGAGATTAGTTGTACCAAAAGCATGAATGGCTATGCCACTTTTAGAGTGATGAATTCCCGCTACAACCGCAACGGATGCCTACCGATACTACAGTTCAGGACCGATCGAGTGGGTAAAAGAAGCTGCGTGATGCACGAGCGATTTTCAAATAAGGATTATTGGTCCAAAGGAACCGGAGTGGGATTGTGTTTGTGTCGCGCGCGATGACAGAAAAAGTGTTGAAGTGAAACCATGGATTGAGGGAAACCGTTTTAGAGAAAGGAGCGGGAGCAATTATGGACTAGCAGGAGATTCCGTATGATATTTTTATATTTTCTGTTTGAGGACATGGATGAACAGGCATATTGAGATTTATGGAATTAAAGAAAGAACTGAGTGCAGTTCTTAAAAAACCCTGTTGGAGGCCAAGGAAGTTGCAAGTCCAAATGCCTTCACCCTGAGATGGAGCGAGTTTGGTAGGGGATGAGTCACGCCGCTCCGATTGTTGCTGGAAGAGTGCAATGTTCTCTCAGCTTCAAGATGAGGGATATCTTATCCGGTGGGGAAGATCTACAGATCCCTACTAATCGGTGCAATAAACGACAATAATGCTAGGAACCCTTTCAAAGAATTTTGAAATCATTCCACATTCAGAACTGGTTCCTTCGTTAGGGTATGCGAGTTTCTCCTCCTGCCTTCTTAGTGAGACGAATCATCTTCTTTTCATTCGAAAACGTACAGAGTGAAAAGATCTGGTGCAAGGATCGGTGAACGAAGGCAAGCTTGGGTAGCGAGGTTTCCGGTCGCAGGATATATTTCCCCTCGTCTGTCTCAATGGTTTCTCATATCTGTTCACATTTGTAGAGGAGGAATGTCGTATGCCGTGTTCGCAAGTTTTCAAATGGTATGGGTTCGGCCCTGGATTGTGCGCCACACTTGCCGTTGTGTTGTTGATGACCGTAGTGCCGATGGCCCATGCTCACGAGCCTCGAGAAGTTGGCCCCTATACCTTAACCGTGGGCTTTAGGGTCGAACCGGCATTTGAAGATGTGGTGAATGCTCTCGATTTCTTCGTGACTCGAACGGCCGACGGGAAGCTCATTAGTGTTCGTGGAGGAGACGTGGTGGATGTGGAAGTGGAGGTACAGTTTCGAAAGAGAGAAAGTCTGGATTCCCGGATTATTCAAAAGGATCAACTTGCAAAACCCGAGCAGGCCTTTGGTGCCGATAACCGGTATAATGCCTGGTTCAAGCCTACGGCGGACGGAGCCTATGCCTTCAGAGTCAAAGGTGAGGTCAACGATGTCAGCGATCCGCAAGCGGGGCCACTCTTTTTTGATGAAGTGTGGGTGTGTGGGGCAGGGACGCAAAATTTCAATGGTAGCCGGTTTGGTTGTGTATCAGATCCGCAGACCTTCCCCAGGGGTGCGTTCGACCACGGAGGCACAGACTATCATGGATATCAGGACGATGATAGAAATAAGTTATTCAAGGAAGGCGGGCCCCATAGACGTGGTTTCCGCGATCGGGACTAAGAGACATCATTTGGGGTAAGTCGTTATTCCAGTGGGGTAGATTTCGACCATGCGTGGTCTCTCCCCCTCTTGGTTCTGACCGGTGGCCTTGCGGGGAGAAGCGAGTATGGCCCTATTGGTATTATTCATTCATGAATCGAGGCCACAATCCTGAAACAGAATCGGAATCAGGTTGCCCAAACAAGGGTACGAGACTGAACCGGCAGGTTCTGGAATCCGGAATATGCGAGTGAAGAAAAGGCCGACAACGGAGACCTGATGAGAGAGAGGAAGCCGAAGTCGGATTGTCTACTCCTGCCAGTTAAAGCCGGATGCGCGAGCCAGCTCTTGTGGAGTTTGAATGCCTGTTAAACGCCGTTCTCCAATGATCCATGTGGGGTACGTCTTGATATCGGCCTTAAAGCAGGCCGTGGTAAGGGCGCTGCCCCGTCCACCCGAGCTGCATTCCACATAGGGAAGCCGATCGGCTGAGGCGAAAAACATGGCCTTCTGTTCCTGGCAGCTTGGACACCAATAGGCGCCATAAAACTTGGCTCCTGTGTGATCAAGATGGGTAACCAGTGCTTGCAGTTGCGGGTCCTCTGGGCCTGCGGCCGCATCAAACCACCCGCCATAATGCAGATGCAATACCCCGACAATAAGGAGCCCGATGACCGCAGCCTCTTTCAAGGATTTCAGCCAATTGGGAGGGCGGCGGGCGAGTCCAATTCCCAGAATGGTTGTCATGATGGCAAAGGAAGTGAGGCAGTAAGGACAGGTGGCTTCAATTTCGACGACGGATACCACCGTCAAGTAGGCACTCACCGCAAACCCGCTCATGGACACGAAGATTAACGTCGTCCCGGATTTGAATTGGCCCCGACCCGACCAGGCCAACCCGGCAATCAGGAGATAGGTGAAGAGGCCCCATAGGGCCATGGGTATTCCAAGAAAGGTTGCCCAGCGACTGCTCTGAACGATGTCACAGCCTGAGCCTTCACGACAGAATGCGGGGTGGACCTCGAATGAGGCCGTGTAGGTCAGATAGGTGGTCAAGGCAATTCCGGCACCGGCAAGAATGAGCAGAAGAAGATCGAGGGCGGTCATCGATCCGGATGCCAGGGAAATCTGAGTCTTAGAAGAATTCGGGACTCTGGCGGAACCGACCGGTTTGTGACGTGGTGTAGACTTTGCCATCGCTCTCCTTTTTGATGAGACACACTGAAAAAATTTTCAAGTGGAGCATGTAGGAAATGTATCAGAATTGAACCGGAATTGGGGAGGCCTGTCCTCCCTGTGATGTAAAACGAGGAATAGCGCGTCGAAATTACGCGCGGGGCATAGCTGGGACGTGAATTGTCGAGGAGAAGTGGAAGAGGCGAAGAGAGAATGTCGTGACGAGGGCCATAGGTGGCGGTGGCCATTGCGGGTGGAATCATAGCTCCTGGTAAAAAAATAGAAAGAGGGTGAGGTCCAAAGGACCATGAATTTCCCTCCGGGTGAGGCCACCCAGATGTGGTCTCTCGCCGGGTCAAACAGCCAATAGGCCAGGGCGAACCCTTACGGTATGAATCCCATGGTCCGGAGCTGCTCCTGTCCAGGCGAGAAGAAATTCTTTGTCATCCACAATCAGTTGAGGCATACCGGTATCCCGTCCCGCGCTTATGTCCATCAAGTGCTGTACCGGACCAAGGGAGCCATTAACAGAAAATGTGCGTACCGCCAGGTGAGATTGTTGTGTCACCGTATCCGGCGCGGTCATCCAGGACACGACGGTGGTGCGGTCATCGATCCAGGCGATCCCCATCCGGCCTTATGGCTCGATCTCATCTATTTCTGCCGGCTCCCCGAAATGTTGTCCCCCATCAAGAGAAAAGGCGGCACGCACACGTGGTCGGTCGCCCTCCCCCGTAAACCAGACCGCGGCAAGCTGAATGCCGCGTGCGGCTAAGATGGGTCCATTCACCGGGCACCCTGCTATTTCCCATTCTTCCGCGCCCAGGGGGATTGGCGCGGACCATTGCCCATTTTGAAATTGCGCGACACGATTGTCCCGGATTTCTTTGTCGGTTCGGCTGCGCCAACCCGCCACCGGACCGGCCGGGGTGACCACAACCGACGTTCCGCAGCAGGTACAGGTATTGTGATCAATCACGTGCTCCACATCCAGGCGACCATCCAGGTGAAGTCGTGTCGAGCGCAACTGAAAATTTCCCGGTGTGGTTGCAGCACCGGTTCCTGCCGGTTGTTGATGGTATTCACGTCCATCCAGCCAAATGATCCCTGCATCCCCCCCGAGAGGAAAGATCGAGACAAACCCATGCTCGGCGGGAGACCTGTCATGATGTGGAGATTGCGGAGTTCCCCAGGTCAGCCCGCCATCGGTGGAAATTGAAAGCGCGATGTCATAATCGTACGGACGCCCACCTGGCTGATTGACCAGCCAGTGTGCGACCCAAAAGGTCCGGTCGATCGCCACGATGGAAGGGAAGTCCGCCCAGTTAATGAACCAATCCGGCTCGTGGGCGACTTCGTCCTGGCGTATCCATCGATTTTGGTGATGCACCGCAAATTTGAGTACATGCCCCTCTACGCGGGGCTCCACCCAGCTCATGATGATTCCACCGCCCGGAAGCGACGTGAAGCGGGGCAGTCGTGCTCCAACTCCGGCGGGATTTTCAACAGCCTGTTTAGAGAAAGGGGGGTGTTCCGTTGGCTGGCAGGAGCCCATACCCATAGCCAGCCAGATTGTTAGGATAGCAAACAGGAAACGCTTGCGCTTATGCGCCAACTTCATCGGGAGCAATAGAGATTTTCTGGCATGTAAGAAATGGGAACAATTCATATGTTGATCAATCTATTTTGGATTAGTCTGGATGGTTTTCAGGGGACGGTCTCTCTTAAGCTGTCCATAGGGGGTTGAGGTAATCTGATGTGACTCGGAGTGGGTTAATGAGTCAATTAGCCTGAAATGTAAAGAAGGAGGAAAACCCCGGGGTGAAGGCCAAGGAGGTTGCAAGTCCAAATGCTTTCACCCGGAGATGGAGCGGGGTGGGGTCAGGGTCTGTTCACGCCGCTCCGTTTGATGCTGAAGGAATGTTACTCGTCTAGCGTCACCATAAGGTATAGGATATCGGTAGGAGCCTGTCTACGGATGTCTGCCAATGGATGCAACACACGAAAGACTACGGCTCATCAGTGGTGACTCGACGCAACGGAACCGTGTTAATTGGTTGTATGAGAGAGAGAGAGAGAGAGGCGGATCACAGGTGCAATCTGCAAAGTTTGACGAGACCACACGCACTATTATTTCAACGCTATTTCATTTCCCGGCGACACCGGATTGTCTCAATAAAAGGTGAGACTATTCCGGTTTCGCATCCAGTGTGTAGTCCGTTTGCCATTTGCCAGGAGTTCGACCATTTTCGTTCTATTTGGAGAAACATTTGATGTGTCAGTGGTGTTCCAGAAAGTCAGAGTTCAAATAAGGGAGTAGGGTGAAGGGCTAGGAGGTCCACCTTCACCCTACTCGTCCAAGGTTGGAGGCCGGTCCTTCCCTGGAAATTCTGATTAGATCCTGAATGTATTGAATGGTTGGAGGATAGTGATGATGGTGTCGATTTCAGTGCATCCGTTTCTCAAAATATTCATCATACCGGTGGACATAATCTTTGGATTCTCCCAAGGGAAGATGGCAGCTGCGGCAGGGGGTATAATTCACATCCAATCGCTCGCCATTGGGTTTGAACGCGGAGTAGATCCAGTCTCCATTTTCCAGATTTTCGGGGGCACCTTTTCCCCATTCCGGTCCTTTCTGCATGACAAAGACCTTTGCCAACTCCCCTTTCACTAAATTCCCATCTGTCCCTTTTTCGAACGTTTCTTCGGTATTTTTTCTAGCGTTGTAGATTGCCATGACCAGAACACTTCCCTTGGCAAAGGGTTGTCCCCGCTCTGCCTTCGCCGCGATTGGATTGATGTACAGATCCCGAACGGCATCAGGTTTTTGCACGCCCAGGAGAAAGGCCGGAAATGAGGTGTAATCTTTTGGAAAAGTCAGCTCGCCATCCTAGGGCGTGGAATTGAATTGGACCTCAATGGGCATGGTGGTGGAGAAACAGCCCAGAACCACCATGGCCAAAAAACGCGATACTCATTCTCTGCATATTTCTCAACCTCCTTCGTTGATACTTCCTTCGGTTCAAGCCATTGAAACATTATTGAAGGCCACATATCGTTATCCTGCAAAGCACCTTAAGAATACGAACGAGGATACAATCCGTCTACAGATGAATACTGCCTAGTGCTACAGCGAGATGACCTGTGAACTGGAAGTAAGTGGATTATTGATATGGCCGGTGTTGCGTTGCACACGTATTTTCTTACTGTGTTGCGTTGGGGTTATTGGGAACGCACATAGAAGTTGAGCGGATTTAACGCCTGGTAGCTGACGTTAGTGCCTCTTCCCGCCTCGGGATCCACAAATCCATCCGTTATTCCGGTTTCGTGGAATGCGAGTGCCGGTAAAGCTGTTGCTTTTGCATTGAACTGATGGACCCGTTGGGTGAATAACTTCCTGGCGGCTTCAATCCGGTCAATTTCCTCGTCTGTTCCGTAGATGACAAAGGGGGGATAGGGACGGCAGGTATCAATGGCGGCCTGTAAGACCGGACGAAGCCGCAGAAAGGTATTGAGGCCAGCGTTTCCCAATTTTTGTTGGGGTTCAGGGAGGGAGGCGAGAAATCTGCTTCGTGCCAGTCCCATGGGATGCTCTGGAGTAAAGATCACGGCATGATCCCGGTCGAAGGCAATCGCTCCCTGGGTAACGATCCCGTCGGTTAAGTCGTGCAACGTCAGAAAGTGGACGTAATGTTTGATTCTGGCTTTATCAGATTCAGAAGGAATGAGTTGTCCGGGGACCTGACGAATGACGAGATCCTGATATTTGGCAACCTGGATTCTGATGGTCTTGTCGTGGCCGCTGGTTTGACAGAGCGCAGGACTGAATGGGCGTGGATCCAGTCGAAGAGGGAGTATGTCCTGATCATGCGCGAAACCATGGCCCGGATAGACCATGAGGAGGAGGATCATAACGGTGAAACGGAAGGTTGGTTCCGAAATCTTTAAGGAAACATACCACATGGTGCAGTGCCTCCGTTGCCTGTTCAGGAGGGAATGAACAGGGGAAATGAGGGGTGTCCGCGAATGTTCGGGACGCCGCCGCATGGTTAAGACTTTGAAAGAAACCAGGACTTCCTCTTTCATCCAAGAGGAGAATCCCTGGCTCACATGACAAATTTAGGAGGGAATAACGCGTGGCGGAGCACGGGAAAGACTATCGTGATGGCGGAAGAGATCCGGTGCGGTTAGTTTAAAGAGTAGAAGCAGGCCCAACACAGAAAACGACCGGGGGATGTCGGCCGATAGCGTCTGAAGGCCTTGTCCGGCTTGACAGGTCCAGCTGCACCAGGCATTCCCATGGGTCTGCTGATCATGGTGACCGTGGTGAACGTGCAGTGGAGCCGTATAGGCAAGGCCTCCGGTGACGCACAGAAAACACATGCTCAGCATAAGGGCTGCAAGCGATTGTGTGGGAGTGGGCTTGCTCATTGTGGTCTGGCTCTGGCTAACGGATTTTTTAACCTATCAATCAGGCTACCTCCTCTTTTCCAAGGTGTCTACGGACGAATACTCATCGATGCAACATCTCAGTCCATATTTATTGGCATTCCGTGATGGCGAACTCCCAATGGTCTTTTCGGTTTTGTTGGATCAACGCATCGATGGAATCTCGAAAAATCCGCAAACTGCCTTTCCCAATTTTTGTCGCCTTCAGACGGTCTTCTTCAACCCACCGGTAAATGGTCCATCGGCTGACATTTAAGGTTTGAGCCGCTTCACCGACACGCAAGAGTTGTTTGTCCATGGGTTCTCCTTCCGCAGTATGTATGTTGTGTTAGGTGATTAACATAAAATGATCGTGTCCGGTTTCTGACGTAGGGGTCAGGAATGAAACCGGTTCCAGCTTGTCTTCCACGTGTTTTTGATTGAGCCCACTACCCCTTGGTAATGGAAGAATGGCAATCACTCAACCATTCTGATGCCGAGGAAGTGAAACTCTTGAGATGGATGTTCAGGACGGACGGGTTGGAAATCCCGGTCTAGCCATGAACCGGAGAAAGAAGGGGAGGCCCGCGAGGAGAAAAGCTATGAAAGGGAACGGTTCGGGAAAAGGTGAATACGGGTTTTAGGGACCAGAACAAGAAGGAAAGAAACAGAATGGCAAAATGAGAAGCCGGACTGGCACCTGAAGAAATCTGGGTCACATGACAGGCCCAGGAGCAAAGAATGGAAGTGGATGTCGCCGGATTGGAATGATGGGCGGAAGTGGGTTCTTGTGACTTCGAAGTACAGAATGCCCCTGCACCTAATAGTGCGACATGGAGCCCAATCAACAGGACGATCAGGGTATGTGCCAATTGAGAGCAGGGAATCGTAATTGTGTTTGATGACGGGTGGTTCATGGGGTAGCCGTCACCTACGGTTCCGAATTGGGTTTCGTGGCAATCGCCATGTTGGGAATACCCGCTAGTCGAATGATATCCATCACTTTTATGACCTGGCCATGGGGAACCTCTTCATCTGCATTGATGACGAGTGAGGGGTCGGGATCGGTTTGTCGAAGGCTTTTCAGCCGAATTTCCAGTTCCGGGAAATCAATACGCTCCTTGTTGTAGAAGAGCGTCCCTTCATGAGTCAGGGTGAGAGAGATTTGATCAGGGACTTTATCCGTGGCGGAGTCAGCCGTCGGTAAGTTGACCGGCATCCCATGCTGAATCGTCATGGACAATGTGGCGATCATAAAGAACACCAAGAGAAAGAACATCGTGTCGATCATCGGAATGATCTCGATACGGGCTTTCTTCTTTGTGGCGGCTGGGAGTCTCATATTAATTTCTATTCTGTTTGGGAGCACCATCAGGGATTTTTTCTTGAATCCCTGTAGATTCTTGTTTCATTCCTCTCTCTCTTGAGAGGGATGTCACACCTAGAATACCCAACCAGGTGTGGCATCCTCAATGTTCTATTTGTGAACTAGGGTTGAAATGATAAAAATATCAATTGAATCTCCATTCGGCTCCGGCAAACCCACTGATGCCTTGGCCGGGATTGAAAAATCTGCCCTGACTGTCGTTCACGACCACAGCACCTGCATAGGTTTGATCGGTCAGGTTTCTTCCTTCTGCGAAAAAGGACAGGCTTTTATTGTAATTATATCCGGCACGAAGATTCACGATGAAATAGGCCGGATTCTTGGCGGTATTCAAACTGTCCACATAAAATCCGGCCATGGACCATTCAAAGTTTGGTGCAATCCAAAAACCGACCGGATGGTCATACCGTATTTCACCGGTGAGGAAATGTTCCGGCGCACCAGGAACGCGATTGCCATCTTTGGCCACGAGCTCTTCGGGCCCTCCTACGCCTCCACCTTTCACGTCATCCGTAAATTTGAAATAAGACCAGGTATAAGCCGATCGCACAGTCACCGTGTCACTGTTATTTTTTGGACCTGGAGCCAGAAGGCCGTGTGCGACTACTATGGCACCACCGGCCTCAATTCCCATATGGCGGGTTCCACGGGCATTTTGAAAGGTACCCTGATTGTTAATATTGGAGGCGATTATTTCCTTTTGCATTTCCAGATCGAAGAACGTCAGATCCCATGACATCCGTTGATCCGCCGTCGTTCCTCTGGTTCCGATTTCAAATTGCCAGGCCCTCTGAGCGTCCAGATTAAGAAATGCACTGGTCGGCGTGGAGCCATCAGGATTCACAGATGAAGTTAATTCCAGGTTGATGGGGGGCTCATACCCGCGGCTGACGTTTCCGTAAATTTGGGAGGTCGGGGTCGTTCGGTAGACGAACCCTGCTTTGGGCGTAATGGCGTTGAATTGGCGTAAGTCGGTGCGGCTGCTCGTGAGCCCTCCCGCAAATGGGCTGAAAAGCTGGTTCCGGCCCTGTCGGATACTATAATCCCACCGGCCCCCGGCGATGAGCAGAAAATCATTCGTCACACTGAATTGATCTTCCAAGTAGGTCCCAAAACTAGTTGTTTCCAAACTTAGATTCTGGGTCTGGGTTCCGCGTTTTCCCAAATTGTTGACAAAGCGCCGTTGGTTGGTGTCGCCGTACCGTGGCTGGTGGCCGATGATAAAAAAGTTTTCATGTCCGAAAATCGAGTTGGTATTGCCATAGCGAATTTCCCCACCGACATTGTAGTTGTCCTGGACGATGGTTTGGAAAATGGGGTGGTCCACGTACTGATAGGAATAGTAAGGAATGATTTCGAAAAATTGGTTTTTGGCAAAGTCATTTCGATAGGCCACTCCGGCCCGTATGAGATTATAATACCGTCCATATTTGCAGGCTTGGTTGGGCCCGCAGGCAAAACGACTGATTCCGCCCAAGGTATTGGCTTGTTGATTGTCTTTTTCTAACTGTTCCAGGGTCAGAGAGCCGGGGATTCGTTCGGCCACGACGCCTCCCAAGATGTAGGCTCGGATTTCCTGATGGGTGCCGATCTTGAATCCGAAGTTGGCGTTCAGTCGTTGACGGTCTTGCTGACTGTTGTCCTGGAACCCATCTTGATGATTACCCGAAAGACTGACGTAATAATCCGCTACCACATCCATAGTGCCAAGCTTCATGGGTTGGCTGACCTGCCCGCTGGAGACCTGTCCGGAATACAAGCCGAAGCTCCCTCCCAATAGCCGCACTTGGAGGGTCGAGGCGTTATACCCGGTTCTGGGGACAAAGTTAATGGCCCCCCCAATGGTGTTGCCTCCATACCGGAGCGCGTTGGCGCCTTTGTAAATCTCCACACGTTCATACGCATTCAATTCAATGGATTCGAAATCAGAAAACCCGTCCGCATCGCCGAAATAGATTCCGTTTATTAATATATTAATTCCTCGATGATGAAAATTATTTCTGAGGGAGGTTCCTCGAATCTGGAATTGTCCTTCATCCGCCCCAAACCGCGACTGGAACCGCACACCCGGAACAAATTGTAAAACGTCGTTTAAATTCAGAGCACGGGATTCTTTGATTTGCTTTTCTTCGATGATGACGGTGCTGGCGGGCCTGCGAGCGATTTCTTCTTTGACGATATCAATGTTCTCGATACGTTTCCCTTCCACCGTGATTGTCGGCAGTGTTTCAATTGACTCGGCTGCCATGCCCCATGGAGGTTGGATCAGAAGAAATCCCGCGACCGCAAGAATTCTCATGGTTGTTGTCGGCCTAGGGATTATCACACATTTTGGGTTACTCATCGGTGCACAAATCCTTTCCAGAACCTATGAATAGATCATGACCAGGCCAAGCAAGTGCCTAGCCTTGATGGAGAAAATTAAAATTTGCCTGTGGAAACTGGGAACTTGATTAAAGGGGAGGACCACGGGCCGAAGTCGGGTACAGGGTCGCCTGAGCTGGAGCGAGGAAAGGGAGGAAAACGACTCCGGCAATGAATAGGGCAAGGGTAATAAGTGTGTTTTGGGTCGTGTCGGCCGAGTTGGCTTTCGAACTCACCTGACAGGCCCATGAGCAGAGTGAGGAGTGGGAAATGGTGTTTTTGGAATGGTGCGCGATCGGAGAATGTTGGATCTCGTGAGAGGCCACACAGTATGTGGCCATGCTCACCAGAATGAGGTAGACCACTGCTAAGACTATAGATGGGAATTTCAGGGGTCTGGGCATCATGGGAACTTGCGATTGTTTGTCAGGCTTGTTGAAGCTCTTATGCCGTGTGCCTTTAAAAAACCCGGACATCGCAGAACGATTCGACTATTAATGCGCATGTCCGGCTATGGCTTCTGAATCCTGAGTTTCCCTCCATGAAAGAGGAAACCCTTGCTTGACACGAAAGATAATGTTTCGAACCTGTTCAAAGTCTTCAACCGGATTGCCTTGTAGAACTAAAAAACTGGCTTCATAGCCTTCGTCAAATCGTCCAATTTTCCTGGAAGGAAAAATAGTCTGAGGTGTGGTCTCACTCCACATTTTCAGTAAGGCCAGATTGTCAAATACTCCCAATTGATGGAGGTGAAGCGCTTCCGCTAAGGCTGTTTCCGCATGATCGCTCCCAATGGCAATGGTGACTCCGGCCTGATGCAGTAATCTGAGGTTTTCCACCTGACTTTCCCTTGCGACCTCCATGACATTTTCCACTGACTGCTGTTTGTGGCTTCCGGAATTCGCCAGGTAGTGGGGATTCCCCTCCGAATGTGCTTGATGGCCCGGCGGATGAAAGTGCTCGGCGACGGTAGTCGTAATAATCACGGTCCGGTGTGTGGCCGCCAGTTGGGCATCCTCTTGAGTTAACAGGACCGCTGATTGTTGGGCGGGGATTGGAAGGAACCACCCTGGGAGATGGGCGATCTCATCCACCTGGCCCTTGATGGCCGTTCGAAAATCAGCAGCCGTTTCAATGTGCGCGGAAACCCGGAGGCCTTGTCGGTGCGCAAGCGTGACAATCGGCTGGATAAGCTGCGGATCCAGGCCGCTCCGGAACCCATGGGTTATTGAGCGGGTATCGTTTTTGAAATGTTCTGAATCGGCAAGATACACCTTGATGAAATCCGGTTGGGTGGCCATGATCGTTGGCCACTGCTCTTCGAGATTTTTTAGGGAAGATATAGGAAAGTAAGCCCGACCGTTGAACCATCCTTTTTCACGTTTGCCAATGACCGGTTCATACCGATGAGTACGAAGCGTGTCTTCGTAAAGAGCTATGGGATGACCGTTCTGCCCGGTGAGACCGGCATGAGCAAAGATCACATCTATGGAATCTGGTGTGTTGAGTTTTCCCCGGATTTGTTCCACAAATTCTGGAATGTCGGTGGTGTTTTTTACATAAAAAATGCCGTCCCGCACATAATGATTGATGACCTGATCGATGTTCCAGGCACCTTCGACGTTATGGGTGTGGGCTTCACCAAACGGCGGCACGACATACCCGCCTTTCAAATCGATAGTCTGAGCAACCGACTTGGGTCGCGAGCGGGTGAGTGAGCCCTGAACGGCATACCATGTGCCTTGGGAGAAGCCTTGTCCATCAAACCATTGGCCATTGACAAAGGCATAGGTCCTGGATGTGTGCCCGTCGTGGGGTGATTTCACGGGGGTGGTCTGTGATGGATGATTGGTTTTGGTACATCCCGTCAACCCTAGTCCTACAATGATTAATAGTGCAGTCATGTAAAGCCGGACATGAGCGGCATAACTCCATTGTTTGAGAGCCCGGCCAATCACGACTCCAAAGATTTCACGCATGAAAAAAGGCAAGCCTCCTGATGCCTGATCAGGTTTCTCCTGTGGCTTCAGGTTTTTCATACTGGCTCTCATTCTGAATAAGGGGATGAGGATTGTCCCAGGAAGGACTGGAGTTTTGTGGCATATTGTTCAATGCGCTCGGTTTCCCGTTCGACCAGGGAAAGAAACATGTTGTAAGGAATGAGGGTCAAGACGGCAACTCCAATTCCTGCAGCGGTGCAGATGAGGGCTTCAGCCACTCCACCTGTGACCGCGTGGGGATTGCCCAATCCTGTTTTGGACATGATGCCAAAGGAGTCGATCATGCCGATAATGGTCCCCAGAAGTCCCAGTAACGGCCCTAACGTAATGACGGTATCCAGGATGGATAACCCGCGCTTCAATCGAGCCACCTCTGCGATCCCTGCGGCTTCCATGGCCTTATCCGGCTGTTGATCTCGATGAAAAATGCCTGCGGCAAGAACGCTGAGGGTGGGGCTCTGGCGTTGTTCGGCCAATGCCAGCGCATCGGCCCATTTTCCCTGTTGAGCCAATTTGATCATTCGATCGGCCAGACGGCTGAAGCGTAACGATCGGAATTGAAATCCACGTTCGATGCTGATGGTCAAGGCCAACAATGAGCAGGCCAAGATGGGGATCATCATCCATCCGCCGCCCATCAATATTTCAATCATGCCTCGGTTCCCTTCTTCTTGTGCCGATTAACTGTTCAGGTCAAATTTGACGGGGATATCGACCCACTTGGCTATGGGGATGTTCCCGTCTTTTGCGGGCTGAAATTTCCAGTTTTTAATGGCTTCCTGGGCAGCTAAATCTAACGTCTCATGGCCGCAGCTCTTTCGGATTTCCACCTGACTGGGCGCTCCATCGGCGGTAATCAATGTACGAACAATGACCGTGCCTTCCCATCCGGACTCTCGTGCCACACGGGGATAGAGTGGTTTTGATGAGGCCACAATTTTCGGCTTGGTAGTGACGGATCCGACGGCCATTGGCGGTGAAGTTTTTAATGCCGGGCGAGCTGTTGGGCTTGGGGGTGGGGGCAGCGTGTGCTGGGTTCTTGATTCGTGATTGTTCATTTGGAAAGGAGTTCTTGCCGTGAGTTGTTCCCGCTGGGGTGTTGCTGGTGCAAGTGCAGGCATTTGCTGGTGCTGCGGACGAGCCGCCATCTTCATTGTTTGACGACTCTTTATGACCTGATCGGTTCGTGTATCTTTAAGAATGGGTTGTACCTGAGGAAGAGGCGGCGGGCTCAGTGGGCTGGACGGTGTCGGTTTCATCGAGGCCTGCATCGGGGGGGAAGGCCTCGACGGGCTGGGCTGGGTCCGGGGAGACGGTGGCGTGGGTTGCGCGAAATCTGGTTGGGTAGGTGTCAGTGGTTTGGTGAGCGGTTGTGGAGCGGGACTGATCTCCTGGATAGCCGGAACCAATGTGACCTGGACTGTTGGCGTGGGGTCTTTGATCGTAGACGGACTTGGGACATACGCCAGGCCTGCCAGAATTGCCGCATGGAAAATGGCGCTGCCCAGGGCGCTCAGGAGAAAAACCCGATTGCTGCAATCGGAAGAGGATTCCTCAATCGTGAAGTTCACGATTTGCTCCGTTGTAATAAGGTTTGGATCCGTTCGTCCTGCCCACCAAGCTTCAAAAATTCTTGATAGTGTTTGAGGGCTTTTTGGGGAGCATTACGATGAAATTCATACAACATACCAAGATTATAGTGGCCTTCGGCCAACTGACTATTCAGGGATAAGGCTGTCTGATATTCCTTCTCTGCCTGGTCAATTTTTGATAAGGCGGCATAGACGACACCCAGATTGATGTGAGCTTCTGAATTACTGGGGTCGAGTGTGGTGACCTGTTCAAAGGCTTGTGCCGCTTCCTGGAAGGCTTCCTTTTGTTGGTAGAGGACGCCTAAGTTGAAATAAGCGCTTACCAACTGATTATTGAGACTCACGACATGTTGGTAGGCCTGAATGGCCTTGTCCACTTCCTCCAATTGTTGGGCCAGTGATCCGGCCATTAACCACCCATTCACATAGGTGGGATGGAGGGAGGTCAGCTGATCGACGTAACGTTTGGCTTCATCAGATTTTTGTTCCTGAACCAACCAAAACGCCATGCCGTACAACGAATCGACACGGTGAGGCTCAATTTCTAAGACAGCTTGATGGGCTTGGATGGCTTTTTGCGCTTGTTGGCGTTGATCAAAAAGCGCTGCCAAGGCGATGCGGGCTTCCAAAAATTTAGGATAGGCCTTCAAAGCAAGACTGAACGATTGCTCGGCTTGTGGAAGCTGGGCCTGTTCCTGGTAGATGTAGCCAAGATCGATATGGGCCTGGGCGAATTGGGGGTAGGCCTCCACAGCCTGTTGCAACTCCAGGATGGCTTTGTCAGGTTGCTTCAGATTATGGAGGATTAATCCCAACAGGTGATGCGCTTCCGCGTATCCCGGATACAAGGCCAACGCGCGTTCTAACGGGGCAAGGGCCGAATTCCATTGCTGTTGTTGATAGGACGAAAACGCTTGGGCAAGAAGGTCCTGGGCTTCTCCGGCCCGGCTAGGAACATTCCCTAAGCAGAGGTGGAGGAGAAGAAGAAACAGCCCTATGTGTCTGATTTTAAAGAGCAGGCGCCTCATGGGTTAACCCTTTTTTGACATTGTTCCTGATTTCATTTTATTGAAGCAAATCAAATCGAATGGGTAGATCCACAGTCGACGCCACTGCGAATTCTCCATTTTTCGCCGGTTCAAAAGCCCAACCCTTTACGGCTTGTACCGCACTGTCGTCCAAGAGAGAAAAACCCGAACTTTCCTGAACTGCGGCGTGTTTAACGGTGCCCTCGGCGGAAATATGCGTTCGTAGGACCACCTTTCCCTGCCAGCCTTGCTCTCTGGCCATTCGGGGATAGAGGGGGCGTTCTGTTTTCAATGGTTTAACGCTTGTGAACCGTCCGCGTGTTGCTCCGGTCCGGTCTATGAGAATAGGGAGTGTGACCTTCTGCGGCAGGTTGGCGATACGAAGATCGGGAATAGCAAGGTGGTGAAATGTCGTGGGTGCCCATGAGTAGTTGAAAGTGGGCAAAGGAAATGAAAATGTTCTGCTGGTTTTTGTCACGGTTGTTCCCGTTACTTCAATGACGTCTAATATTTCAATAGGTTCTGAGCTATCAGATGAGTTCCCGGCCAAGGCAATTGTATTGGAGATCAAGCTACCCTCCAGAGCCATCACGGCAAGAAATGTCAGGATGCGGAGACGCAATGTTAACTCCCTATTTCACTAATTAGGCGGTGGACCGTCTTCCTTGGCCACCGGCTCTGTATGCCTCTTGAATCTCGAGCTTACAGATAGTCGAAAGGCGGTGGCTGTAATCGTTGACGTTAAAGAAATTCCCCACACCCGTTCATAAATCTGGGCTCCTTGCTCATGCTCCCCATGAGGGGCATAGACACCGCTTCTAATCGTGATCCGAGAGATTTTTCGGAACTCAACGTGTGACGGTGGAAGCGCCCTACGAGTCAAAACTAGGACGGGTTATAGAGGAGGCGCCCTGGTTGGGAGAAAAGTAGATGAAATAAAGGAAGGGAGCTTCGGTAAGGTTTGCTCCATAAGGGCAAGGAGTTGAAAATTCTGAGAAAAAACTTGTGCGTCGTCGGAAATAGTATGAGAAGCCGCGCACATCCACGCGCAGTCTCCTTTGCTGTGCATCGTAGATGTGTGGTGGTGGGTGTGCTGTGTAAGATGCGACGCATAGCTGAGGTGCATGGTCCCCGTAATGAGTACGAAGATCAGACTCAGAGTGATGGCGAGAATTTTTCGCGACGTCATATTCGGTGTACCGGCCAGATAAACTTCAGAAACCAAGGGTGAAAAGAGGTCTTATGCTAGGTAAATACGAAAGATTCTGTCAAGCAAACGGCTATACTCCATTTACATAGTCCTCCGCCACAGGGAGAGGCTTTGCCGTCATGAATCCCTTCTCAGTGAGTTGATTCCCACCGGCAATTCGGTATACTAGGGCAACTGTACGTCTTGGAAGGTGTGTCTAGCCCTCAAGCCCTATCCATTGTGAGTTTCTCCAACCCTATTTTTGTGTTCTGAGGTGTAAGGCCGACATGTTTGTTCGTCTATTAAATATACTGTTTGGTAGCAAAAATGATCGAGAGCTGAAGCGGCTCAAGCCACTGGTGGATCGAGCCAATGAAATTGAGGCTACGTTGCAATCTCTTGATGACGAGGGTTTAGCAGCAAAGACCTCAATTTTCAAAAAAAGACTGGAAGCCGGAGAGACTTTAGACGATTTGCTCCCAGAGGCGTTTGCTGTGTGCCGGGAAATGTCCAAGCGCCGGCTTGGCATGCGCCATTTTGATGTACAGTTACTAGGGGGTATGGTCTTGCATCAGGGCCGTATTGCCGAGATGCGAACCGGCGAAGGAAAAACCCTCGTCGCCACCCTTCCGGTCTATCTCAACGCTCTTGAGGGGAAAGGGGTCCATCTGGTTACGGTCAACGATTATCTGGCGAAGCGGGATGCGCAGTGGATGGGACCGCTCTATCATGGTCTGGGCTTATCGATCGGAACTATTCAACACGATGCATCGTTTTTATTCGATCCGACCTACGATGCGCCGGATAAACGATTGCAATACCTTCGGCCATGCTCTCGACGTGAGGCCTATGAGGCCGATATTACCTATGGGACCAATAATGAATTTGGTTTCGATTATTTGAGGGATAATCTCGTGGTCACGGACTTGAGCCAGGGCGTTCAGCGGGAGTTGAACTTTGCCATCGTCGACGAAGTCGACAGTATTCTCATCGATGAAGCCCGAACGCCTCTGATTATTTCCGGGCCCGCCGAACAAAGCACAGACCTCTATTTTCAAGTGGATCGAATTATTCCTCACCTCAAACGGGAAGAGGACTATACGATTGAAGAGAAGACCAAAACGGTATCCCTGACCGATGAAGGCAATGCGCATGTCGAGAAACTGCTGGGTGTTGATAATCTCTATGATTTGAAACACCTGAGCTTGGTGCATCATGTCATTAAGGCCCTCCAAGCCCATGTACTCTATCATCGGGATGTGGAATATGTGGTGAAAGATGGCGAGGTGATGATCGTTGATGAGTTTACCGGTCGATTAATGCCGGGACGGCGCTGGAGTGATGGGCTTCATCAGGCTGTGGAAGCCAAAGAAGGGGTCAAAATTGCCAATGAAAACCAAACACTGGCATCCGTGACCTTCCAGAATTACTTTCGCATGTACAATAAGCTCGCGGGCATGACCGGGACAGCGGACACCGAAGCCGCGGAATTCGCGAAAATTTATAACCTCGAAGTCAATGTGGTGCCAACCAATGCCACCATGATCCGGATTGATAATCCGGATGTGGTCTACCGCACGGAAAAGGAGAAATTCGAGGCCATCGCTGACGAAATCAAAGAGTATCACGAGAAGGGTCAGCCGGTTCTCATCGGCACGATCTCCATCGAAAAATCCGAACGTCTTGGTGCGTTATTAAAACATCGAGGCGTGAAACACCATGTCTTGAATGCCAAATTCCATGAAAAAGAAGCCGAAATTATTGCTCAGGCTGGGCAAAAGGGTGCGGTGACCATCGCAACCAACATGGCCGGCCGCGGAACCGATATTTTATTGGGAGGCAATGCCGAAGCGCTCTTCAAACAACAGTTCATTTATCGGGGAGAAGAACTGACAGAGGAGGAGCAGGCCAAGGCTTACGCTTCCATTAAAGCAGCCTGCGATGAGAACAAGAAAGAAGTCCTGGCAGCCGGAGGCTTGCACATTGTCGGGACCGAACGTCATGAAAGCCGCCGGATCGATAATCAGTTGAGAGGCCGGGCGGGTCGGCAGGGAGATCCCGGCTCATCGCGGTTTTTCCTTTCCTTGGAAGATGATCTGCTTCGCATCTTTGCCTCTGAACGGGTCTCAAATCTCATGCTCAAACTCGGAATGGAAGAAGGCGTCCCTATTGAGCATCGCATGGTCACCAAGTCCATTGAAAATGCGCAAAAGAAAGTCGAAGCCCATAACTTTGAAATCCGCAAACATCTTCTAGAATATGACGATGTGATGAGTAAGCAGCGGGAGGTTATTTATAAACATCGGCAGAATGTGTTGCGCGCAACCGATGTGACGGAAGACGTTCTCGGGATGATCGA
>DOFS01000143.1:0-2056 GCA_003523945.1 Nitrospiraceae bacterium
CTCCGCCCATAAAATAATGAGCGCTGGGAGACACCGGAATCCATTCCTCCGCAATGTCAATATCGTACCGCAAACAGGTCGAGTAGATAGTGGGAAATCGTTCTTTCAGAAATGTTGCCCCTAAATGCGTCACATCTAAATAGACATGGCGAGCTTTGGTTCGCTGCATTTCTGTCCAGATCGCCCGGGATACGATGTCCCTGGGCGCAAGCTCCTGGTTCAGATGATAGTTTTTCATAAAGCGTTCGCATCGATTATTACGCAAAATCCCCCCTTCTCCCCGTAGAGTTTCGGAAAGCAGAAATGGAGGACTGGAAGGAAGATACAGTGCGGTTGGATGAAATTGGACGAATTCCATGTCTTCCAGAATGGCACCGGCTCGAAAAGCCATTGCGATGCCATCTCCGGTCGCATTGGCCGGATTCGTGGTTCGAGCATAGACCTGCCCGGCTCCTCCGGTGACCAGAATCGTGGCGGGGGCACACACGATCTTGAGAGCTCCACTCAGTTCATCAAGAATTAACGCTCCCCAGCATCGCCCGTCCTGGAGGCACAATTCAACCGCAACATGATTGCCCATCCATGTCAGGTTATTCAGGCTTTGGGCTTTGACGCTGAGAGCACGAACCATTTCGCTGCCGGTCGCGTCCCCTCCAGCCCGTAACACTCGATGCCGGCTATGGGCTCCCTCTCGGGTAAACGCCAGCTTGCCATCTACCGTGTCGAATTGGGCTCCCCATTCGATCAATTCATGAATACGTGATGGGCCTTCTTCGACGAGCACTTTGGTGGCTGGGCGGGAACAGAGCTGATGGCCGGCTTTCAGGGTATCGGCCAAATGGAGAACGACGTCATCTTCCTCGCTGAGTGCGACGGCCACGCCTCCTTGCGCGTAAAAGGAATTATTATCTTGTGGGCCACCTTTGGCGACCATAATGACTCGTCCATGTCGACTCAATTCAATTGCGGCTCGAAGACCAGCTACCCCCGCGCCTAAAATCAGAAAATCGGTGGAAAGCACCGTGGAGGAATGGTGTGATGTGACTGGGGAAGCCATGAAATGAGTGGAACCGCAAATAAGAATTGAAAATTAAGACGGAAAGTTGGGACGGTGTGTTATGCCAAACGGCAGGTCTCCTTCAGTCCCGCGAAGCAAGATGACTTGATTGCCACTCCACAACAGGACCCCATGACCGCTGGCTTGAGCGGAAGCCCCTTCAGGGGTGCTGTACCAGTTGCCCTGCCACGAGACAAAGGCTGAAATGCGGTCTCCATCAATCACCATGCGGTCGATGGTCAGGTTCAGCTGAATCGTGGAAAACGTGGCGAAATCGTCCCGAACCTTGGCCTCTAAGAGATCCAAATTTTCCAGAGGAAGAAGTAATTCCTGAAAGGCCGAGGCATCTTGATTGATATAGGCCGATTCCAGTGTTTTGATGGCCTGGACCACTCGTTGGAATCGAGCGTGGTCCTCAGGATATTTGGGGAGTTTTTTCGAACATCCGGTCCCCACAAGGGCGATGAGGATCGAAAAAGTTATCAAAAACAACAAAAAGCGTGTGTTACAGCCTCGAAATAAAATCATGAAAATCTATAATGGAGAAGAATACCGGAGGGGGTCAAGAGAATTTGCAGAAAGTAGATGATTATTGTGTAAAGGAACAGGTATGATGGCAAAGGTTTCCTTGACTCCTTTCTTGACCCTATGATAGGAAATCCGCCGGCACTGCGGGACTCGTTCGCCAAAAGCGTGGAGATATTCTCTCCGGCCCTCAGAGCGCAAAACCGAATTAACCCAGGAATGTACTTTTATGTCCAGTGTTGTCAAAAAGCGGAGGAAAAAGATGCGTAAGCATAAGCATAAAAAACTCCGTCGCCGAATGAAATTCGCCAAACGTCGTAATTAATTTCCATAGGCCGGGATGGTCAAGGGCTTGCACATGACCCAGGGGAAAAAAACTCGCATTCGGGTCCGTTCTTCTCTGTCGTCTTATGTCGGAGACATCCTGATTCCGCCTATGCGAAATCGAATTTCAGATGTCTTAAATGATGAGTC
>DOFS01000143.1:2282-4263 GCA_003523945.1 Nitrospiraceae bacterium
GATTCGTCTTTTCCCTCGCCTTGCTGCGCCATCCGATTGGGATCGGGTGGCATCGCATTCTTCCTTTCACGTGAGAATATCACCTCTCTTCCTGTAAGGCCTCTATGAAATATCTGTCACGGTTTATTCCATTCCTCCGTCCGTACCTTATGACCATGGTCGGCGCGGGGGTTTTGGTCATGGGCGTCGCGGCCTGCAACTTGTTCCTTATCCGGTTAGGCGGGTCGCTGTGGGACCTTATTACCGTTCAACGCGATTTGCCGAAATTGACAAGCATGGTGTGGGTCTTTGTCGGGTTGGTGATCGGGCAGGGCCTGTTATCCATGGCTCATAGTTATTTGACCGCGCTCGCCTCTCAACATGTGATGGCGGATTTTCGTACTCATGTCTTTTCTCATCTTCATCGGTTGTCACTGAATTTTTTTGCGAAACGGCGAACAGGAGAATTGATTTCCCGACTGATGAATGATGTGGGGGTGATTCAAAATTTGTTGACTGAGACCCCGATGGATGCCTTGAAGCATCTTGTGACGATCATTGGGGGCGTGGGATTTCTTTTGGTAATGAATTGGCGTTTGTGTGTCTTGATCCTGATTCTTCTGCCCTTGCTGGCCCTCGTCGCCAGGACATTCGGGAAACGATTAAAAGCTTTATCCATGCAAATTCAGGATCAAACGGCCCACGTCACCACGTTGATTGAGGAAGTGGTGTCAGGCATTCGTGTGGTCAAGTCGTTTGTTCAGGGCAAACGAGAAGATGCACGGTTTCGTTCCGCCGTGGAGGCTTTATTGGCGACCACCATGAGACGGACTGCAGTGTTGGCCGTATTTGTTCCCGTCATCACCTTCTGTACGTTTGCGATGGCAATTGGCGTCTTATGGTACGGAGGCAAGCAAGTCATCGAAGGCCAGCTGTCACCGGGTGAATTATTTGCATTTGTCCTGTTTGCGGGGATTTTAATCGGTCCCTTTGGGTCAGCCGCGCGAATGTTTTCTCAGGTGAAAGAAGTGCAAGGAGCCATGACCAGGGTGTTTGAACTCCTGGATACGCCACTGGAAATTCAGGATAGTCCGATGGCGAAGGCCTTAATACCCATTCAGGGGCAGGTGCAATTCGATCACGTGCGATTTGGCTATGAGGGCCGGCCTCACGTGTTGGATGCGGTGTCTTTTTCGATACAGGCCGGAGAATGTGTGGCGCTCGTGGGACCCACTGGAGCAGGGAAAACGACCATTGTCAATTTGCTGCATCGGTTTTACGACCCAACCGACGGCCGGGTGCTGATTGACGGGCATGATCTCACCTCCATTCAAGTAGATTGTTTATATCAACAGTTGGCACTTGTGCCGCAGGAAACCCTGCTATTTGGTGGAACGATTGCAGACAACATCCGGTACGGTCGAGCCGATGCCCCTGAACCGGACGTGATTGAGGCCAGTCGCCGGGCAAATGCTCACGAGTTTATTCAGGCGCTTCCCGATGGCTATGAGACCATTCTCGGTGAAAAAGGGATCAATTTGTCCGGAGGGCAGCGGCAGCGCATTGCGATTGCCAGGGCGTTGCTTAAAGACCCGAGAATTTTGATCCTGGATGAAGCCACCTCGGCATTGGATAGCCAGTCGGAATCGCTGGTGCAGTCGGCATTGACGGAACTAATGAAGGGGCGCACCACGCTGATGATCGCTCATCGATTTTCTTCCATTCAGCGGGCGGATAGAATTCTCGTATTACATAAAGGCATGATTGTGGAAGAAGGCCAGCACGAAGAACTCCTCGCGAAGCGGGGACTCTATCATCACCTCTATACACTAAGAGAGGTCGAGGGAATTGCGGAGCCCACGGAAGCCTGAGAACGATTGCCTCAGTAGGCGGTCCTTGAGCCATTCGGAAAACCGGAATCCAGCCAGGCTCAGCCCTGCGTGTGATTGAAACAAAGGAGTTGGCGCTTGGGATTCCTTTAACCCTGTTCTCGAAAAGAATA
>DOFS01000143.1:4440-7084 GCA_003523945.1 Nitrospiraceae bacterium
GCAAGGGTTCCAGGAGCCAGTGGATCGAAGTCGGCATAGGCGAAGCGTGCCGTAAATCTCGACCGAAAGCTGATTGTGTCTCCCGGGTTTTTTCGGCCGCGCTCAGCCGGGCCAATATCCACAGGACGAATTGTCGTTGACCCTTGCTGAAGGGCCACTTCTGCCCCTTCAGCAAAGAACTCATCCTCTCCGCATAAACGAATTTCGACTTCAAGGTAGGGCATTTCCAGAATTTCTCGTATTTTGGCCTCTGGCATTCGAATATCCTGTTTTTGCCGTTTGGATTCTGCGGCCTCGCGGCGGCCAAAATATTCCACCCAATAGCGCCGGGTCCTGAGAATAGCATGTGCACCACATGGCTCGATTTCGGGGTCAGCACCGGCTCGGACCGCACGCTCCGAAGCTTTCATGACTTTAGCCACGTCTTCAACCGACTCGGCTTGCTCCATGGTTTTGCGTCCAGCGGCCATTGCCTCAGTGGCTTGCTCTAACGTGATAGACAGGTCGATGGCTGCTGAGATGGATGGGTACGCACCCACACTGATGAGCACGGAGATGGCGCAAAGTGTAATAGGGAGGCGAATGTATGAAGAAATCAATGAAACCATGAGTATTCTCCTTGGGGCAATCCAGGCATGACTCAGGATGAATGACGGAATTGTAGATGACACCCCAAGGCTTTGCAATCCCTGAACGCTCGTGTATGGGGAGGGATAATGTTCGCTCGAAACCCCGTGGATTTTTGTGAAGGTAGATGGGGACGTATTTGCAGTTGACTAGATCAGGCCGCTCCGGTAGATTAGCGGCCTGTTAGGTAAACAATATAGGTTGGCCGTCCCCCTGCGGCATTAGTTATTTAGGGTTCTCGCCTCAGGTAAGCAATCCCTTATCACACGGTATGAATGTCAAACATCAATTTCCAGCGAAGGGGTGTGGATTGCGAAGGACACCACCATGGAGAAAAAATGGATCTTAAGAAAGTTGAGCGTGTTTATAGTGCCTACGCATCTGTCTATGACCATACGTTTGGTAAAGTATTTCAGCAATCACGCGAATCGGCTGTGCGCGGCCTCCCCATTGAGCCTGGCCATCGGGTTCTTGAAGTCGGTGTAGGCACAGGAGAAGCACTTCCTCTCTATCCCGCTTGTTGCGAAGTCCTGGGTATCGATCTTTCAGATGGCATGTTGGAACATGCTCGGCGTCGGGTTCAGGAGCACCGGTTGGATCATGTGACCCTTAAGAGAATGGATGCCGGGCGCATGGACCTTCCCGATAATCACTATGATATTGTGATGGCCGCCTACGTTGTCACGGCAGTTCCTGATTATCGAAGTGTGGTGGATGAAATGATTCGAGTGTGTAAGCCTGGGGGCCGGATTATTATGCTGAATCACTTTAGCAATGGGAATAAAGTGATTGCGGCGGTAGAAAAGTGGATTTCTCCCCTGTGTAAGCATATTGGATTCCGAACCGATCTGGCATTGCACACGGTCTTAGAAGGCACCTGTCTGATGGTGGTCAATAAAAAGAAAGTGAATCCCTTGCGGTTCTGGCATTTGGTGGAATGTGTGAATAAGAAAAATGGTCAACAGCCTGTGTTCACAAATGGTTTTGCCTTGAATGGACATTCATAGACCTTTCGACCTGTTCTCGCCATTTTCTGTCCCTCCTTATCCCCAGATATAATCCACTATTTTCTGGTGTTGCTTGTGCAATGGGTGTATTTCGTCGCTCGTTGATTTGTTTCCTGCCCTGACCCGACCGAGCCCATCATGAAGGTTGCCTGTTGCCTCCAGCATGTTGTGTTTGAAGGTCCTGGGGTATTCCGTCGTGCTCTGGAAACTCGTGGGTATACCGTCGTAAATGTTGTCGTCCCTGCTGATGGTGTGCCTTCAGATCCAGGTGATTTTCTCCTCATCATGGGAGGCCCGATGTCGGTTAACGATCCTGATGGGTGGATTGAGGCCGAACTCCAATTTGTCAAAACAGCTCTCGCGCGTGATATTCCTGTCCTGGGCATTTGTTTCGGGGCTCAGCTGCTTGCCAAAGCGTTGGGTGGTTCGGTGGCATCAGGGCCGAAGTTTGAAATTGGCATAGGCTCCGTGTCCCTCACTGACATAGGGAAAATCGATCCCATCTTGAGTGCCACGCCCAAGGACTTTTTCGTGTTTCAATGGCATGGAGAAGGAAGTACCCTTCCCCCTGGTAGTGCGCACCTGGTGACTTCTGCTGATTTTCCCATTCAGGCATTCCGGATGACGGACCGGGTCTATGGCCTTCTGTTTCATCTGGAATTGGAGGAGGCGGGAATTGCGGCCTTGTGCCGGGAATGTCCGCAAGATGTTCAACGAGGGGGAATGACATCAGAGTCTATCCAAGCCCGATCGCGGCCTCACCTACCCGGACTCCATCAATTGGCTGATCGCTTCATTGACCATTTGCTTGGGACATGATGACACCTCCCTCCCTCTTGCTTCCTTTTTAATTTCCCCTTGCGGAATGATTTTTCTGCTGACGGTACCGTTACGGGCTCCAAATTTGGTACCGTAACGGGTTCATCATCACTGATTTCTGGAAAGGAGTACAAATTCATGGCAGGGTTTCCTATTCAATACGCGGAACGAATCCGCACGCTCCCCCCCTA
>DOFS01000380.1 GCA_003523945.1 Nitrospiraceae bacterium
CGCCCCTCCTCCAAGGATTTTCCCTCTCCCTGCATGAAGTGTTTGCTTAAACACCCTGGTCTTCCGCGAAATCAGTTGAGTGTACACTGAGACTAGAAGCGCTTTATAACGCAGTATTGATGGCCAATTCAGGGCCTTCAACATTGCGAATTGGAAGCTAATCTTTTGGCGACCATCCACCATCACTGTCAACTGAACTTGCTCCGAATCGGTGGACACTCCTAGACTTTACATTAAAGCATGGGAGGACACAGTATGACCAAGGGGCGATTTGCCGATGAGTTCAAAGAAGAAGCGGTCAAGCAGGGCATTGAGCGAGGGTATGCGGTGGGCGATGTCGCGAGGCGATTGGGGATTTCGGTGCAAAGCCTGTACAAGTGGGTGAAAGTGTACAGCCCCAACGCTACCGATCGCTATGAGGCGGAGATCAAAGAGGTCCGGCGCGAAAACCTGACGGTAAAGGCGGAACTCAGCCGGGCCCAGGAAGAGCGGGATATCCTAAAAAAAGCCGCCGCGTACTTCGCGAAAAACCCGGCGTGAGGTACGCCTGCATCTTGCAGCATCAGGGCCGGTATGCGGTGCAGCCGCTGTGTCGCCTGTTGGGTGTCTCGCGCAGTGGGTATTACGCTTGGTTGGAGCGACCACCTTCACAGAGATTCAGAGACGACGATCGGCTGCTGAGACTGATCCGCGCGTCGCATGAGGCGAGCGGCCACACCTATGGGGCGCCCCGCATTCTCTGCGATCTCCGTGAGGTGGGTGAGTGCGTTGGCAGGAACTGGATTGCCAAGATTATGAAGCGCCACAAGATACGTGCCCAGCGCGGCTACAAGAAGCCAGGCCTCCGCTACACCAAGCCGACGGTGGCGGCCCCGAATCGATTGCCGCGACAGTTTTCGAGAGACAGGCCGGATCATGCGTGGGTGACCGACATCACCTCTATTCGGACCGACGAAGGGTGGCTGTACCTGGCGGTGGTGATAGATCTCTACTCACGCCGGATCATCAGTTGGTCGATGAAAGGTTGGCTAAGGAGATCGTGCTAGACGCCCTCCTGATGGCCGTGTGGCGACGCAAGCCTCAGCAAGACGTGATGATCCACTCAGATCAAGGGTCGCAGTTCAGTAGCGAGGAAGGGAATCGTTTCTGCCAGACGCATGGGTTGCTCCCCAGCATGAGTCGCCGAGGGAACGGTTATGATAATGCGGTGGTCGAGTCCTTCTTCGGGAGCCTGAAGAAGGAAAAAATACCTCGCCACATCTTCAAAACCCGAGAAGAAGCGCGAGCAGCAATATTCGATTATATTGAGGGGTTTTATAATCGGGCGAGACGCCATCAGCACCTGGGAAACATTAGTCCAGCAGAGTATGAACTGCAGATGGCAAAACTAGGCTGAGTGTCTATGGAAACGAAGCAAGTTCAAGGAAAAAATGTGACCGCGAGTGCACAGACGCATTTACAGTTTATGGGTGCGATATTGGCCTTTGGCGATGGCTTCAAAAATGGCGCCCGGAGGAATGTGTTCATCGCTATGCATGACGAGATCATAGAATTCATCCGGCAAGACCCGCATGACCGTCATTAAACCTTTAACGCCTTCGTGCCATTTTTCACGCATCCCGCGAGTTTCCCGCCGGGCGTTGATTAGTTGCATGGCTTCCTGACTCATCTCCATACTCTGCATTTTTTGGGGATAGCCGGGTACGCCAAACGCCGGATTTTCCAGGACGGGTTTTGCCGGAGGTCGGTTAGGAAGAGAATGCAGATATTTCGACACCTCTTCTTCCCCGCGTATGCGCGGACCCACCTGGCGCACCATGTGATTCATCATGTGGTGCACCATATGACAATGAAAGATCCAATCTCCCGGATTGAAGGCAATAAATTCGAAATCCTGGGCCATGGCTACTCCTACCAATGTCGTATTCCTGGGGATCCAGGCATTGGATGGAATGCGTCCACCTTCGGTACCCGTCAACCAGAAGGTATGGCCATGGATATGAATCGGATGATGTTGCATCGGGCTGAAATCGATCAATCGAATGCGGACCCGTTCTCCATGTTTGCACACCAGTGGAGTGCTATAGGGGCCGCTGCGTCCATTGATGGTATGCCAGTTCCAGTCCATCCGCATGGAATCCGCCGTTGTTGAATTGGGTGGAATAAAAAAATTCTGAAAAATAAGTCCGAAATCACGATCCACTGGAGGATCGTAGGCCACGCGGGGATGAATGATAAAAAATCCCACCATACCGAAAGCTTCCTGCATGGCCACATGACTATGATAAAAAAATGTGCCGGTTTGGTGCAGATCGTATTCGTAAACATACGTCCCGCCAGCTGGAATCAGATGTTGAGTGACACCGGGGACCCCGTCAAATTCCACCGGGAGTTCCAATCCATGCCAATGAACTGAAGTGGGTTCCGGCAGTTCATTATGGACGATGATGCGAACTCGCTCCCCTTGAAAGGCCTCCATGGTGGGCCCGGGCATGCTGTCGTTAAAGCCCCAGACATGCATGAATTTCCCGGGAAGAAATTCCCGGCTCACCGGTGTGCATCGCAGCTCGAATTCCTTTACACCATTCACCATTTTCCAGGAAAGTTTTTCCAGGTCTGGAGTTTCGAGTGGGACGGGTTGGAGACCGGATTTTCGCAATCCCGGAACAAGTTTTCCCAGATATTCATCGGAGTCCGGAGGCCCCCCGAAACTGGGGCGATAGCGTGAATAACCGGAAAACTTTTCATTGGAATTTTTGGCTGTCTGGTCGTGGTCTGTGCGGGACCGGGAGTGATCGACTGACTCACCATGACCCAATTGAGCCGACAAGGTTCCTGCGGCCAGTGCAGCCCCGGTTGCCAAAACCTGTCGTCGTGTCACGCCATTGCTCATTGTACAATCTCCCTCCATAGAGATAAAAGCGTCTTGGGGAAATTGACGCTTATCTGGGTTTGGGATTCGCATCGAGATGCCCGGGCGGCGTCACACCCTGCGGTGTCTGAAGGCCGTCAATGAGCAGCAGTCCTTCAATGGTCACTCTGGCGGTTCGCCAGGCAATTAACTGATTGATATATTCCAATCGAAGCATGAAGAAATCCCGTTGAGCTTGCAGAACCTCCGGCCAGGTTTCACGGTCGGATTGATAACTCTGCAATTGAACGCGATACCGTGCCTCTGATTCGGGCAACAGAAAATCCCGATAACTCGTAATATGTTGAAGGGCGGTGAGATACTGTTGAAACTGTTCGGCTAAACTCCGGCGCAATCGAAGCTCCGTAAGTGTGACTTGGGCCTCTTGTCGGCGGAGATCGGCCCGGGCCTGTTGTATCGTTCCCTGATTCCAATCAAAAATGGGAATTTTGATAAACGCTTGAATGCCATAGACCGTCTGTGTTTCGACATAATTCCGGCCGGCCGAACCTCGAAGGGTTATGTTGGGGATAGGTTCCGCCTGTTCCCGCTGGACCATAATTTGATCCGATCGCACATTAGCATGAGCCAGGGCCAGTTCAGGGCTTTCCTGCAGTAACCTCTTGAGGGCCTCCTCAAATCGGATGGGAGGCAGATCTTCTGCCAGCATTCCCGACACCGGTTGACTGGGAAGGATGGTCCCCACGAGAGCCATTAAGCGCTCTCTTTCCATTTGGACTTCATTTTCCGCCATGAGCAAGGACAATTGTTGCTGTTGAAGTTGCACTCGGGCCTGGCGCAGATCAGCCTCATTGGCTTGGCCGACATTAAACATTTCCTTGACGGTCAAGAGCTGATCCTGCCAACTTTTAAGAAGCTCCCGTTGGATGTCTACCCGTTCCTGAAATCCCAAAACGCGATAATATTGGATGACGATCCCGTTCATCACACGATATTCCTGCGCAAGGGCCTGATATTCAGCGGCGGAAGCTCGTGCTAAATATTTCTCACGACTCAATTCGAGTTTTCCCGCCGTGACAAATTCTTGTTGAATAAAGCCTCCCTGAAATTCTCCAATAGTGTTCTTGACGTTGATTTGATCTCCTGAATACCCTCCCACGGGATTAGGATAAAGGCCCGCCTGAAGAGCCTTGGCCCGTTCGCCCTCGACCAGAACCCAGGCCTGGATGAGAGTTGGATTATTTTTCCGTGCGAGTTGCTTGAGCCGCTGAAGTGAAAGGGTACTCCCGTTCTCATGCTCGTCATCCGCCTTCGACTGACCTTCTGCCGGTCCGTTGACCTGGAGATCCTTATTTTGGAGATCGGGAAATGGAGCCGGGATTCCCTCCTGGGGATACATGTTCGGTCTAGGCAGTTCATCCATCTGATTATCATGGAAAGGGATAGCACATCCGGATAA
>DOFS01000142.1:0-2934 GCA_003523945.1 Nitrospiraceae bacterium
TGGACCACTCTTCTGATTTCTTTGATCTTTGAAATCCCGTTGTTGGCCATGAATCACAAAGTATTGGGCGCGGGGTTGGCGACGGTTCCCGTGTCTGGTTGGCTGGCACTCCTGTATGTCATGGTATTTGCCACGGCGTTGGGTCAACAGGCCTGGTTGTATGGCGTCAAGGGCATTGGCCCTTCCAGAGCAGGAATTTTTGGCAATCTTATTCCGGTGTCCGCCTTGTTTTTTTCCCTAGTGATTTTGGGAGAGCCGGTTGGCATGAGGGAAATAAGTGGGATAGGATTGATCTTGCTCGGGGTCTGGTTGGTTGATCGACAATCCTGTGCCGTATTAGTGAAAGTTACATGATCTGGAAATAGGCGGAAACGAAGAAAGAGAGCGCACTATGCTGAAGGAACGGATTGAGGAAGTCACACAGATGAATGAGTTGTTTTATCGTGGGTTTGAACAGCTGGATGTTGCGCTGATGGATTCTATCTGGGCTCATCAGGAGTATGTGACCTGTATTCATCCAGGGTGGAGTATACGAGTGGGGTGGCCGGCGGTTAGGGATTCCTGGGTGGTCATTTTCAATAATACATTTTCGATGAAATTTGAATTGACTGAAGTCCAGGTCCAAGTTGCGGCTGATGTTGCCTGGGTTATTTGTACAGAAAACATCACCAGCCGGGTGGGAGAGAACGAACAGAATAGCCAGGTAGTGTCAACCAATTTATTTGAGCGGATTGGAGACGAATGGAAGATTATCCATCATCACGGATCACCGCTCATGGAATAAGATCTGAGTGTGCCTTGGCGGTGGGTTACTTCTGAGGCATTCAATTCACTATTTATTAGTAAATTTCTTACATTTTGGGGTCAATCGGGAAGGTGCAAGGCCAGGATAATGGTCAAACAGGTGTGGCTTGGAAAATGGAGTTTTGATCAGGAGGAAGAGCTACTGAACGTTGACTTGGCCCATTCTTCAACAATCACATCTCGTTCTTCCATGTTCAGGGCGCAATATTTTTTAAACATACCCAGTCCGCCTTTTTTCCTGCGCCACGTGACGAAATGTAAAAAGTGGTCCTTGCATAACGATTGGGTTCCGGCAGGGGCGTAGAGGGGTTCGGTGCATCCCCCAATCAGACACGTATCAGCATTCATATCCTGGTCCTCCTTTTAAGTTCGCCTGGCAGTGTTCAACAGTCGAAGTATGCCCAACCGCGAGGGGAGAAGGCAATCAATTCACGCCAGGACGATTAAGAATTTTACGTGAATGCCATTATAGAGGAGATGGGGGTGTTCCCTTGCTTTCTCTGTTTAATGGCGGGTATCGTAGGCACCCAGTAAGCGAACCATTTGACATATATTGACAGTGTTGTTGAAGAAAGGAGCGTGTTCTGTGTTGACTGCTACAGATGTATTTGAACAAACAAGAGAGATGGCCTTGCGCGCCACGAGTCAGGAAGAACGGGCTCTTCAAATCGATTATCCGGCGTTGGGCAAGAAGATTGAGCAGGCGTTGACAGGCCGAAAAATTAACCTTTTGTATGTGAATGAATTTTTGCCGGAAGGGTATGAAGATCAAGGGCGTTTTAACGTTATGGTCATGACCGCTGGCAATGTTCTCTTTGATATGGTTATCGGAGATTCGTATTTTCGATACGACATTTTTTCTTGCTGTGATTTAGATAAGATTCAATTGATCGACGGGACATGGGATAACAAGGAAAAACGCACGGAAGAATCATTTTTGAGTCTACGGTTAATGCATGGGGATGAGGCACATATTCTTCTCGCACTCAAGGACGAGCAACGTCCGGCCGTGTTGTCTTTTGCCGAAAAAATCTCTCATAGTCGACATCCAGAAAAAGTCTGATGGATTTTTCTGAGGTCTGAATAATCGTTCTTGAATCTCGTAACCGCTTAAAGGGCGGTAAACGGCAAGGCACAGACAGAGGCCGGAAAGCGTTGGTCTCGGATCTCGATTTCCAGTTTTGTCTGGGGTTGGGTGAAATCTCGTAGGGGAAATCCCAGTGCAATCGGTCTTTTGATACGAGGGGAGTGGGTTGAGCTTGATACCCATCCCACTTCCCGCGTTCCACTAAAAAGTTTCGCCCCCGCTTCCGGTAGTTGTGGGGGTTCTACTTCAAGAACTAACCCCACCATTCGCCGTTTGACCGATCCGTAGGTATCCATTCTGGCTACAACTTCCTGCCCGGGATAGCATCCCTTCGATAAGCTAAAGGCGATACCCTCCAAATTCGCTTCCGGCGGAACGATTTTTTCATTCAAGTCTGGCCCAAGGCGAGGCAATCCCCCTTCAATCCTGGCGGTCTCGAGTGCCTCCCTTCCGACCGGCTGAAGGCCGGCCTCTTTCCCTATTGTTAAGAGATGAGACCACAGCGCGGGAAGACCTTCGGCCTGGACAAATAATTCAAAGTCCTGCCCACCCGTTTCTTCCGTTCGAGCGATTACCCCTTGCATGTCACCAAATGTGAATGAAATGGTATCTAAAACCTGGAGGGAATTCACTTCTACACCGAGGGCTTGTTTGAGAATATCCGGACCATTCGGCCCGGTAACCAGGAGGAGTCCCCAACTTTCCAGGCCATTGTGGAGTTTGGCTTTTGTCCCATAGAGCAGAAATTTTCGGAGGGCTTGAAAGGTCAGGTCATCCACCTCTCCGACATCCTCAATGATCAACGTCTCCGGTTGCAGAAATACTCGAAAATAGGAAAGCATTTTTCCTTTATGATTCATGAAGGCCGAGTACCGACCCTGACCAGGCTTAAGAGGAAGAATATCGTTGCTGATGATGCTTTGGAGCCATGAGACTCGGTCATCACCCGTGACCATGATTTTTCCTCGTAATGATAGATCGGCGAGGCCGCCTCTCTGATGAATGGACTCATACTCTAACAGAGGGTTGCCGTAATGAAGGGG
>DOFS01000142.1:3097-4418 GCA_003523945.1 Nitrospiraceae bacterium
TTATGAAGGGCAAGGGTCTTCATGATGTCGCTGCCGTCGTGATTTCCTCAAATAGCGCGAGTGTCCGCGCAGAAAACTCATTGCGCGAGACAATTTTTTGAATTCCAAGGTCTTTCGCCAGTTTCCATGTTTGAACTTCTTCATGATTGGCAAAGGCCAGGATGGGTAATGCCTGTGTTTGAGGAAGTGTGCGTAGCGATTTCACAATATCGGATGCATTGAGCCGATCATCATTCATGTTGACGATAATGCCCATCGGTTGGCTGGCAAGAGCTTTCGTTTGCCAGTCATCTCCAGTGCGGATACGTTCCAGTTTATAGCCTTGCGGTAAAAAGGCGTCGCGTATTTTGGTGTAGAAGAAGATATCACTAACCGCCACAAGAATCGTTTTGGTGTCTGACATTTGGTAAGGCCTTTATTCGTTCTAGTTCATAAGAGTCAGAATGCGCATGAGCGCTTGTTTTGCTGTCTTGTATTCAGGGTTAAGAGCCAGGGATTTTTTGTAGGAATCGACTGCCTGGTCCCATTCCCCTTGTCGTTCATACACACGGCCGAGATTCATGTGAGGAAAAGAAGGGTTTTCATATCGTTTGGCTTTCATCGCTTTTTCAAGCCAGGGAATAGCCTCGTCCAGCTGGTTGAGCTCAATAAGGTAAGCCCCGATATCGTTATAGGGATTTCCGAATTCAGGGTCCTGACGAATAGCCACTTGGCATTCCTCAATGGCTTCCTGCAATTGTCCCATGAAACTATAGGCCCATCCTAAAAACGTATGTGCTTCTGCAGTCGGGAAAATGTCGATGGATTGTTTATAGAGATCCACGGCCTCTTCCAGTTGCCCTTTCATTTGGAGTTCATAGGCCTGCTGAAAAAGGTTCCAGGCCGTCACCTTATCTTCTTCGTGGCCCTCGCCCTGGTCGAGAAAATCTTGAATATCCATAGGAAATTGTGTTGTGAACAGTCCTTTTTGTGTCTCTTAGGAAAAAAGGTGATTATTCGCCTTTGAGTTTACTCTGAACCAACTCAGCTGCACGTCGGCCGGAAAGTAACATCGACCCAAACGCCGGTCCCATCCGTGGACTGCCATCAACTGCAGCAACGGCCAAGCCAGCGACAAAGCAATTTGGATAGATTTCACGGGTATTTTCTACCACTAATACTTCGGAACGCGCCACCCACATAGCCCCGTTTCCAGGCACCTTCTGATATAAGTTACGTTGGTGGAGGAGATTAACCACGACGGCATCATGACCGGTGGCATCAACCACAATTTGACTTTCAAGGGCAATGGGATCTACGTGAATGGTACCATGCCCCGCCA
>DOFS01000611.1 GCA_003523945.1 Nitrospiraceae bacterium
TCTTCTTTTGCCACAAAGCGAGCAGCACCGCACCCACCCATATTCTTATCATCATAGCCACTATCCCCATTTCCCGCGATGGTAGTAATCACACCGGTCTGGCTATCAACTTTACGAACCCGGTGATTCATCGAGTCGGAAATATAGACATTCCCCTCTGAGTCTACCACAGCGCCTTCAGGGACATTAAGCATGGATTTCACCGCTAACTTTCCATCACCGTCAAACCCATAGCGGCAGATTCCAGCCACGGTGGACATCGTGCCAGTTTTCCGATCTAGCTTTCGAATGCGGTTTGTTCCCTTATCCGTGATGTACAAATCCCCATGCCGGTCCACATCGATATCAACCACATCGTACAATTTGCACTCTAAAGCAGACTTGCCATCGTCAAGATATAACGATAAATCCAGTCCATCTGAACACCGCGGCCTCAATAAACCTTCATCATTGCTAAAATCAATCCCAATCGCATCGCCGGAAAGGACAATAAGATTTTGGGCTGTCAAAGGACTCACACGCTCATCATCTTCTGCCGTCCAACACCCAGCAATTGTCGTAATCATTCCTGTCTGAGGATTATAATGCCGAATCCGATGGGCTTGTGTATCTGCAATATAAAGATGATCCTGATCGTCAATGGCTATGGCTGCCGGATACGTTAAATTGCATTCCAATGCTGGCCCATCACCATTAAATCCCCACTGCCCCGTACCAACGATGGTTGTAATAATTCCCGAATCCGCGTCAATTTTTCGAATTCGATTGCTACCTGAATCACAGACATAAATATGATTCTGTGAATCACACAAGACATCTAATGGAAGATAGAGACCAGCTTCCCCACATGGCCCGTAATCGCCGCTATAACATGTCTCACCAGTCCCCGCGAAGTTATGCAACAGCCCAGTCTCCATGTCCACTCGCCTGATTCGGTCAGACCCAGATTCCGCAATGTAGAAATACCGCCCATCCCGATCAACGGTGACATGGTTAGGCAACGGAATTCCAGATTTCACGGCTCGCTTGCCATCCCCTGTGCTCCGTGATTTTCCGTTGCCGGCGAAGGTTTCAATTACCCCGATTTCCAACGCGGTCTCTATGCTCATAGAAGATTTACCCTTTATGGTTATTCCGAAAACAATCTGGTTCGACGACCACTACGAAAAAGACTTTTGCCCCATTGCCGTTTAAGCAAAACTAGGCTTTAGAAGAGGCAGGAACCTGTTCTTGTGGAGCAGGGTGTGCTGCCTCCGTTTGGATTGGGGGAACCGTTTCAGTCTGGACAGTTTGCATAGGCTGTGAAATTTGTGCTTGAGGATTGCCATGGTTGGCTGAGGCCGTGTTTTCGGCCTGGGTTTGGGGGTCCAGGTCATACGCCTCTGCCTCATGGACAGATTTTTTGAAACCTTTAATCGCTTTTCCAACCCCTTCGCCCAATTGCGGCAATTTCCCCGCCCCAAAAATGATCAGCACAATCATGAGGATGAGAATTAATTCTGTAAATCCTAAGCTTCCGAACATGGTACCTCTCCTTGTTGGGGTATCACTTTTTTACCATTTCTCTCGAACGCTTGCTAAACCGATCTTTGAGACGATTTCTGGCCTCTTCCGCTTGCTCAAACATCTTACACTTTTCATAGGTGTTAATCAGATTATAATAGGCCAATGGTTCATCAGGATTATTTTCAACGGCATCTTCCATTATTTTAACTGCCAGATCGGATTTCTTGAGATTTAAGGCAATTTCCATAAGCTTAAAACTCGATTCCAAATTACTTGGATCAAACTGGAGTACTTTCATATAAGCCTGCATTGCCATGTCTAACGTATTAAAGTCGGAGATATTAGGGTCATCTAATTTTTCATAGACTCCGGCCAAATTATACCAGGCAATGGGATCCTCAGGTGAAATTTCAATCAGACGTTCGAAATACTCCTTGGCCTCTAAAAATGCATTTTTATCATTATAGAGTCGGCCGACATTAAAAAGAGCAAGTACATCATAGGGGTTTAATTCCAATGCTCGTTTAAATTGAGCCGTAGCCTCCTCCAGCATCCCCTTCGTTCCATAAATCGTTCCAAGGTTCGAATAGTACATGGCCAGAGACCGATCCATTTCTACCCGAATGCCTTCTGCCATCTCAATCGACTTCTTTACTTCTGCCAAAGCTTCATCCATCCGGCCTTTATTGAAATAGAGCTCGCCCAATCGACACCGTGCTTGGAAGTCGTCCGGCTCCTCGCTCAACAACTTTTCAATCTCTGCAATTTCCTCATCAACCGTTAATGGGCGTTCTTCTGTGGTCGTCTCGCCAGACTGCGGTTCCATCGTTTGGCTTGCAGCACTTTGTTCTTCCATTGCGTGTGTCCTAACTACTGTGTTTGCCCGTAAACGGGACGAATTGGTTGATAGACTACCCCTTCTTGGGCTTTCTTACGAAGCTTTCCCAAAGTTCCTTTTTTATCAATATTTAGCAACATTAACCCAAGCACTACCATCAAGGTCAAATGGGATAATTGGAGCGCATAGCCAGCCATAAACATGAGTCCCAGCCCATATCCTGCTAACCGACCGATCAACACCAACTTAATCACGGTATACGCCCAACAGGTAAAGCCCAACACATAAAATGCAAAGGGAAGATAAAAGGTATAGCCCATTCCCATTTGAAAAATCCAGCCTATCCCCTCGCCAGCCTTTCTGACCTCTTTCGCCACTTCAGGGTTCCAGAGAGAAAGGAAAAAATCCATGAAAAGTAGGGCTAGAAAGGCACTCCCCCCGCTAATAACCAGGGTTAACCCCCATCGGCGCTGTTGCTTGTTTTTGGTGATGATCGACGTGGTCCCATAGGCCCAAAACACCAGAATGCTTGAAAGCACCATTAATGCCTCCCCAAGCCTATTACCTTCATGCACCAGGGGTGGGGCATCAAAAATATTGAGCCATCCATAAGTCGTTGACATCGTCTGATAATACAACCATCCGCTAATCCCAAGGAAAAAAGTACCCACCATGAGCCGTTGGCTCAACACCCGGTGAGTAGCCCAGTATTCCAAAACAAGAAAAACGAGCAATCCAAACGCCAAAACATTATAGAAAATCGTTCCGACCATAACCGGAGGAAAGAGTAAATAGCCCACCGTACAGGCTACCAATAAGGCCGCCAATGGAATAACGAACTTATCCCATTCTCCCACCCAAAGCTTTGTCCGTATTTTTTGAACCAGCAAAATCCCTAAAATCAGAAAAACCAGAATCGCAGTCATATTCAATAGTACAAACCCTAAGGAAGAGAGCGTGCGAAATCCTATTCTAACCGCTTCATATTTTTCGGCTAACTTGCCAAGGTGCATACCCAACCGTGAAACCAGCCGATACAGCACCAATTCAAAAAAGGCTGCAAACAACAAACTCTTGAGACCCCATTCAAAAAGAAGCCCGGGGCCGTCTATTCTTTCTTGGCTCTTTCCAGTAGTAGAAATCATATTTTTGTACATTAGAAATTGAAGCGCATGTGTGTATTGAGATGGCTAGATTTTCATCCCAGATAATTTCTAAACCCTAGAGGGTTCCACCTCAACCTGTTTGTTATGGCGGGTGATATATAGCAACCCATCCGCCATGGAGTAATTAAATGGTAATTCACACACAACTTCACTGATCTTTTCATACACGTATTGGTACACTTTTTCAGCTTGCTCCGGAGTCATGCCTGATTTTACTTCATAAAAGAACCCTAAGCTCAGATCTTCCGAAGCTGGCCGCATTATTCGTTGAATCCCATATCCCCCTGGATCACTCATAATGGGGGCTTCCTTTTCTAGATCAAATAGACAAGGTTGACAGGAAAATCCATAGGAAGAATGCAGCTTTGTATTATTGACAATAAAATTCAATGTTTCCAAGGACTCTTCTTCCGTTTCAGTCGGAAATCCCACGATCACGTAGCAATGCACCGCAATTCCAAGGTCAACACAATCGGAACAGATTCGATCAACATTTCCTTGGGTAATCCCCTTCACCATAAAATCCATCAGCCTGGCATTATAGGTTTCCAATCCAAAGACAATTTTCTGACATCCTGCCTCACGCATGGAGGCCAGTAACTCACGAGATAAATTCTTCTCAAATCTCAACTCGGCCGTCCACTGTAAATCCAACCCTCGATGAATGAGTTCCTTACACAACCGTTTAGTTGGTGAAAGTGCCAGGCACTCATCAGTAAAGAAAAAATACGGTGTTTCATATTTATTGGATAAGGCTTCCAATTCATCAACAACTTTCATCGGATCCTTTTGACGAAAATTCTGATGATCTAAAGTCAGTGCACAAAAAGCGCAATCCTTATAATAGCACCCTCTAGAAAATTGTACTGGCAACACCGTATGGGGCGCTAAATATTCTCCCAAAGGAAACCCATCATAATTCGGTGCTGGATGCTCCGCGAGGTTTTCCGAGTAAAATGGCTGATTCACAATGATTTTTCCATCTTGCCGCCAAATGAGATTTGGCACTTTACTGAAATCTCTTTTTCCATCTAACTGATTTATCAGTTCCAACAGGGCTGTTTCTCCTTCAAAAACAATGAAATCATCAGTCAATTGGAATAACCGATCACATCGCCTGAGATTATCAACCAACCTGGTGAAAATACTTCCCCCGACGGTTACATGAACATCAGGATGAATTTCCTTAATTAATTTACAAAGGGTTAACCCAGGGATAATCTGTGATGTTGCGGTAATGGAGACCCCGACAAAGTTTGGAAGGTCTTCACCAAAGGCAGGAAGAAAGAATTTCCGGTAAAGATCCAGATAGGGGTTTTGGCTTTCATCATGGATAGCTTGAAGAATTTCGCGTGAAGAATAGATAGAATACGCAAATTGGTTGTCAACTACCGTCAGCCTGGTCGGGAAATATAGGGAAGAGACAACTTCCAACCACCGATCAATCAAAAAGAGGCATTCTCGGTACCGCTCAAGATCATAAAATTCTTCACTACGCAAGGAGGCTTTAACTGGCTCGATTTCATCTATTAAATAAGGAAAACGATCAAGGGATTCCACAACACGAGCGTAATGCTCCTTACTCCCATAGCCGGTTTCTCCAGAAACGGACTCTTCCAGCTTTTTCACCAAATCAACTAACCGCGGATGAATATCCAACCCAAAACCTTTAGTTAAGACCCTATCAAGTAACTCAATATTTAAATCACGTTGCTGATGAACAGGAACACCGGATTTTTCAAGAAAGGCTGAAAGGCAGGGCACACTCAAATAGGGCTGTGAGGGATGCCAACTTGGAGGGAATAAGAGTGAAATTTTCACAATGCGGCTCCCAGGTAATGGGGATAATAAGAAACGCGAA
>DOFS01000260.1:0-13643 GCA_003523945.1 Nitrospiraceae bacterium
AAAATCAGACCTCGAAGATGAGGCATTTTATTGCGGCATCATACGCGACATTTCTGAGCGGAAACAGGCGGAGAGGGTGCTGGAGGAACGGAACCGATTGTTGGCCTTTGAGGCGGAGGTGGGGCAGGTCCTGAACTGTGATCAAACACTGAGTGTCCGCCTGCAGGGTTGCGCGGATTCGTTCATAAGGCATCTTGATGGGGCTTGGGCCGGCTTCTGGACGATGCATTCTCAGGAGGAAGGATTGAAGCTGCAGGCTAGTGCCGGTCTTTCCACTCGGTTCACCCGTTTGAACGCTTCAGTGCCCTTTGGCCATTCGCAAATCGGTCAGATTGCCTTTGAGAAGAGGCCGTATCTGACCAATGCGATCATCGAGGATTCCGGGGTTCCAGAACGGGCATGGGCTAAGAAAGAAGGGCTGGTAGCCTTTGCGGGGTATCCGTTGCTGGTCAATCAGGAAATGGTGGGGGTCATGGCGGTGTTTTCCCGGCAACCCTTGACCAGTTTCACGTGGCACAGTCTGGGTTTAGTGGCTGATCGCATCGCCACGGCCATTGAACGTCAAAGAGTGATGGAAACACACCAAAATCTCGCGAGGCACTACGCACGAATCCTCGCCGCCTCGGGAGAGGGGATCTATGAATTGGATAGAGAAGGCCAAACCACTTTTGTGAATCCGGCCGGGGCTCTTATGCTGGGATACAAGGTCGAGGAATTAATTGGCGAGCCGATGCACGAGCTGATTCATCATACGAAACCCGATGGGTCACCCTATCCTAGAGAAGCCTGTCCTATACATACTGCGCTCAAGGAGGGAACGGTTTATCATAATGATACAGAGGTGCTCTGGCGTAAGGATGGGACCTCTTTCCCCGTTGACTACTACATTTCGCCGATCCGGGAAAATGGAATTTTGATTGGGGCTGTGGTGACGTTCAAGGATATCAGCGAGCGGGTACGAATGACTGCAGAATTACTGGAAGAGACAAAGCTCGCTGGAGTGACGGTGATGCTTGGGGATATTGCCCACGATATTAAGAATATGCTCATGCCGGTGCTGAATGGCGCCAAATTGTTAGACGACGATCTTCAAGAATTGTTTGCGAAGTTACCTGACGTTACTCCGAAGGAATTGTCGGCCTCAAGAAAATTTTCCAGGGAGGCGGTCGACATGATCGTGAAGAATGCCCGTCGGATTCAAGGTCGCATGCGGGAGATTGCCGATACGGTCAAAGGTATATCCAGCCCGCTCCGGTTTGCTCCATGCCAGGTGTCGGAAGTGGTTGAAGGTGTCTTTGGCATCCTTCGCTTCTATGCCACCGAGATGGAGGTGTCCCTGCACACGCAAGGTCTTGACGTCCTTCCGCCCATTCAGGCGGATGAGAACCGTTTGTTCAACGCCCTCTACAATCTGGTCAATAATGCAATTCCGGAAACCCCTGCCGGTGGATCAATCACGATTGGTGGGTCAATAGGGTTAGATGGAAGAACTGTGGTGTTAACGGTCGTAGATACGGGTAGGGGAATGCCCCCTGAAATCCGTGACCGATTATTTACTAAAGATGCGATTAGCGGTAAAGCCGGGGGAACCGGATTAGGGACGAAGATAGTCAAGGATGTGGTTGATGCTCATTCAGGAACGGTCAGCGTACATAGTGAACCACGGAAAGGCACCACCTTCACAATCCAATTACCGATGACCCCAAAGATTTCGAAACCAGAAGGAATTCTTCCCTAGCGGGGTTCTTGAATCAGGGGAAAGGTTCTCTGTCCGTCTTCTCGGCCTTTGGTTATATTTCTGTTCCCACTTACACCTTCCATCTCTCCAGGTCCTTACACCTCAGTAAAAGAAGGAAATTCCAGCCACGACCGTGCGAGGTTGACCCGGGAAAAAATTGACGTCAAGAGCGGGAGGGCGATCAGGGGTGAAGCCAGAGTCAAAATGAAACAAATTAAAGGGGCTTTTGTGGTTGCCCACATTGACGATTCCCAATGAGACCGTCCAATCTTCCGTATCCGCAGTCACTGGAATATGGTATTGGACAAGGAAATCCATTGTTTGGAACGCGCGGAATGACTGATTCCCAGTCGTGCGCTCGCCTATGTATTGCCATTGAAGGCTAGTGGACCAATTTGTATTCCAGTCTTTGTGAAATGCTGCATATCCCACTAATTGTGGCATGAGCGGGATAGCCTGTTGGGTCTGCCGGAATGTGCTTCGAGAAACTGTAAGTTCTCCCCTGAACGTGGTTGAATGTGGAAGCCACATCCTTCCTTCAAGTTTGACTCCATACCGGTGTGACGATCCTTGATTCACAAATTCTTCATTTTCTAGATTATAGGAAAAATCTGTGTCATTCCTGGTTCCCCACAGGGACCCTTGTATTTCAATGGATCCTCCGGGATTGGTCAAAAACCCCAATTCCGCAAATACGGGCCGGTTGATCTGTTGTTCCGCAGCGCTTCCAACGGGGTTCACTTCGTCCAATCGATAGAATCCTTTCCCCAAGTTGATAAAGAATTGTGTATTGAGCCAGGGGCCGAAAATGAGCCCTCCTTTGAAGATTGGGACCATGTGTGTTCCCTGTCCTTTGGGTTCTAACGAACAGGTCTTGGGGCAAACATCCTGAACGTCATGTGCAAGAAAATTCATGCGCAGATTGCCGGCCAGGCGGACCCAGGAAAGGGGTTGGGATTCCATGGCGAGATATGGAGCATACACCACATCAATCAGGTTTTGATGCTGCTCAGAGATCCATTGATCGCCACCTGAGCCGGGTATGGAATAGACCTGCGCGTGATCCATCTGTGCTTCGAAGCCGAAACGAAGTACAGTCGGACCATTCAAGAATCTTTGACGTGTTTGAAATCCTGCATGAGTTCGGTAGATCGTTCGAGGTTCATTGAGTTCCGTGGAATCCCACATGGTCGGATCAATGACATACGCGGAAAAATCATGCAAGGGATCATCAATATCCTGTGAACCGGAGTATTCAAAAAAGGCCATATTTTTCTGACTCAATAGGGTTTGGTACTGGTGTGAATCAGTGAAAGAGGAAGCCCGAAATTTTACCGCCGTGCCTTGTCCCAGGGCTGGATGGACGTCAATTGACAAGGGGATCAGGCACACACCCAAGAAAGAAATAGCCAGATTTGTAGAAATTATTACCCGGATTAAGGAGGAACAAGAATTGGTGAACATCGGAAGGCTTTTCCGGATTCCCTGCCAGGGTCTGGTTCATCATGAGCATTGATGGTAATTGGCTTTACGAAGGGAAAGGAGAAAACGGATTTCTTTCTAAAGGGAAATTTTGTGAATTGAGGGAACGCTTCATCTTTGTCTCAGCAGGGGGGCGTTCTTTACCCATCACATTTTAGCTGGTGATGTCGAAAGCCTTGGAGAGGGCCAGGCAGATCTGGACCAATCAAGAGAGAAGCGAAGGAATTTCATTCAGAGTGTTAGGCGGGAAATTCATTATTCACTCGTCGTAACCAACTCCTGCATAAGTTCTTGGGCCAAGGTGCGAGTTTCCGTATTGTCATCCTGAAAGACCTCCTCCTTTATCGTCTGGAAGTCGCTGGCGTCATTTGTGGTCCCAAGGCCTAACGGTTTTTCCTGCTGTGGTATCTCGTGTATTTGATTGGCTTGCACGAGAGTTGGTTGAATTGAAGTTCTTTGAGAAGAAACGGCGTAAGCGGCATTTGAGGTTGAAGAAGGCTCTGTCGGATTTCTTGAAATGATCTCCACTTTAGTGCGGTAGAGAATCTGGGATGTCAGCGGTGTTCCCTCAATTCGGCGTAGAAGTATCGCGTAATCATACCCGTTTAAGAGGTGTTCCAGTGCTGTCTCAAGGGGGACGTTGGTGAATGAGGCGGAGACCAGGTCATTTTTTGCATTACCAGTGATGTAAAATTTAATGGGGATATATGAGGTCAAGGTTGCCAAGACTTTTTCCAATGGGGCACGAATGATCTGTGCCGAGAATTGTTGATTGTGCATTGTGACTGAGAGAGTGGACGGGGGCTCGGTGAAAAATGGGGAGGCAAATGCGGATCCCAGGTCGATGGATAAGAGAGCCAAGCCTAAGACTGCCCTGACCAGCCTTACCCGTCCGGTCAGTCTTCTCCGTGACCGGGACTCCTTTCCGGAAATTGTGATGTTGGGTGTTTGTTGCATGTTTAATTCCTGAAATATTCCAATTGCCAGAGCCAATTGGTTAGTTGTAGGTCGAGACTTCTTTCGATTATCCATATCAGTGCTAATCCCGCGATACATCCTGATCCCAATTGCATGACGAGGCATCGGTAGGTCCAGGAATGACGGGTGGCATAGGCGAGCGGTAGGAACACTCCCACGATGACCAGCTGGCCCACTTCAACCCCAATATTAAAACCGCCTAAAGCCACAAACATGGATGAAGCCGGTAAACGCAAATCTGCCAGGACAGAAGCGAATCCAAAGCCATGGACCAAACCGAAGATAAAGCCGACGATCCAGCGTCGGATTTGAATAACTGGAAAAAGATTATGTAGGGCAGCCAGCACAACCGATCCGGCAATGACGGATTCCACCCATTGAGAAGGCAGCGTGACCAGTTCCAATGCTGCCAGACTCAAGGTGATGGAATGGGCTAACGTAAACGCAGTAATGATGGAAAGCACTTCGCGAAAAGCTGGTCCGAATGAATCAACAGCTAACCATTGTCCTGCTTCCCACCACAGGACGGCAGGGAGAAGAAGGCTAATTAAGAAAAGGATATGGTCATATCCGATCCAAATATGCCATACACCTTCACGTCCAAAGTTCCGAAATTCTTGCCAAAATGTATTCCTGGTCAGATCAAGGTTCACTTCTATCTGATCAGGACTGAACACACCAGTTTGGGTGCGAGATTGGTGGGTGATTTGGAGTAATCCACGGTGAAGTGGATCAATATCAAAAAATAGCCTGTAGCGGAGACTAAGAAGCCTAGGGGTCGTTGGACAGTTGGCGGAAAACATTAGCACTGCATAAGCCCCATCGCTATGATGATCGATAAGAAGATTCTGTATGTGGTTCCAACACCCGGAATGACCTACCTCCAGTTGAAGGCGTGAAAGGGCGTAACTGGAAATTTTGGCCTGCTGGGCTCGTACTTCACCCCAGGTAATGGTCCCGTCATCGTTTCCATCAAGACCCATTGCATAATCCAAATCCCGCAAGGCAATGTCCCACTGTCCTTGTATGGTGCTCTCTTCAATTGCAAGACGGAGATAACTATCACTGGGTTTGTGAGCCACAGCTATGTCAGAACACAGCCAAGGAAGTATTGGGGATAAGAGGACAACGAACCATGGGTTCATGAAAATTGTTCCACTAATGTTCTGATTTGTTGATCTTCAAGCTTCACCGTCTCTAACCAATCAAGGACAGGCTGAGCCGCAGTTGGATTTCCGGATTGAAGTGCAGCTTCTAAGAGAATGCGGGCATCCCACGGTTCTCGTTGCATCTTCCAATTTTCCTGGGCCAGCTGAAGAGCTCTTTTCGGTTGTTTCAAAAGATGCAGCGTAAAGCGGGCTTCCTCGCGCAGATGTCGTGTGTCTCCACGAAGGCGGCTGTTGGTAAATCTCGCAGTAAGGTCCACGATAAATGGGAGCAACTGATCGTTGGTAAGTTGTTGAGCTGCCAGAGCCATTCGCAGGAGTAAGCCGTCTGGGTGGAGATCATCTCGAAGCAGAGCTTGCACATCGGCTGGCCGGTTTTGATCGAGCAACCAGTCACTATAGGCACCTAGCAAATAGGTATCCCGAAGTCCCAGAGAGAGGGCTTGTTGAAAATGTGCTTCGGCGGAGGAGGAATTTCCCAGACGGGCCGCCGTTTCGGCCAAAAGGATTGATGCCCAGAGAGCCTTTTGAGGATCAGGAGAACTGGTTGAAGAAAGTTGATTCAAGAGGCCTTTGTAACTTTCTTCGGCCTGACCATTGAGACTCGTGACATTGGCAATACAGGTCGTCGTGACCAGGCTATCCGTCAGACGCAGAAGTGGCCGGCAATTCTGGCGAGCGTTTTGATAGTCACCACGTACCTGGTAAATGACCGAGCGCGTCAGCCAGGCCTGGGCATGGTGTGGCTGATTCTGAAGAACCTGAGTAAGATCCTTGAGCGCCTCGTCGAAATGGTGGCTTCGTTGGCGAAGCAGGGCACGGATGAATAGAACTTCTGTCGGGGGCTTTGAGCTGTTCCACCAGAATCGCAATGCCGCTTGGGCATAGCTGTCATATCGGGGGTCGGCTTCGGCACGTCCCAGCTCCACTAATTGTCTGGCCAAGCGTACAGCTAACGCGAGATTCTGTGGGTCTCGGGACAGCTCCAACCGTGCGGCACGTAGCTGACGCATTTGCGGCGTTCCTGATAGAGGGATATGCTCCAAGACCAATGAATCGGAATCAGGAATATAGGGTTTGGCGTGAACGCTCCCTAAGTGACTGATCGAAACAATCATGAGGAAACCTAGAAAAAAGTGGGCAAACCCTGGCCTTAACCTCATGACAAGTCGGGAAATCCGAATTAATGGAGGAATGGTATTCATCAATGATTCCATAGTCGAACAGGTTCAAAATGGGAAATGTTCAGGAACAAGGCGGGAGAGGCGGTAGGCCTCTCCCGCTCGGTATGAGTTAATTACAAGGATTTCCCCCCACCTCTCCACAATCCAAATGCTGACGATTACGGCCGTCGAAGGGATTAGGGAGATAGGGGAATGTTTTAGCGATACCATTTACCGTGACTTGGGACGTCCCGGCTCCTGGAGCATTTTCCAGAAAATTCACACCATCACCCACACGGTTCTCGATGAAGGCTTGGCCACCGACCACCCGTGTGGCAATGTCTGTGACATCGTCATTGGGACGACGGCCATTGGGAAAGCCGGCAGGATCGGGAGGTGTGGCCAGTCCCCCCAACCGTTTCTGATGTTCAGGAGCCGTCGGCGCAATGCTGACGTCCAGACGCAATAGCTCTGAGCAGGGATATCCGCAATTGTTTCCGTTCAGGGGTTGTCCTGGATATTTCAGGAAAACCTGTAAGAGATCGGTCCTGGGTGTGGCCGGGACCGGGAGTCCGAAGATCAGGTTAAGGGCTGTGGCCAGTGAAGGGGCCTTGAAGAACTCCTGAAATTGGGCTTCATCTTCCGGCTTGGAGGCATTCCACTTATCTTTATTGGGAGTATTAATGATCAGCTCATTGACCAACGGGTTGGCCAGTCTTGAAATTTGCACATATTTCCCACCTTCAAAGGTTTTACCATTCTTTTTCAGGACCTTGACCTGCTGTCGGCTGGTTGAGGCATACATTCCTATGTGAGGCGTATGGGTGGAATCAGTCGATTGCCCATCCATGGTGACTCGTGATATGGGAACTTCGATCACAATACTATTGATGTTGAACCCGCTAAAGCGATTGATTCCGAAGGGATTGGCGGCATCGTTGTTGTCCTCATCCGGACTAAGGATAGGGGGGAATCGGCGAAGATTGACGGTATCAAACACGGCCCCAAGGTCGATTGCAAACGTTTCGGCCCGTTGGCCTGCAAACACACGAATGCCTGTTTTCGTATCCGTGTAGATGCCCTGTTCCACCAGGCCTAGGTAGTTTGGCATTGTGGCGGGGCCGACATTGGAAGGAACGGCCACGAGTGTTTGATCCTTAAAAAGTTTTTTCCACTTGTTTCCACGAAATTCGAAAACAGAGTAGGTTTGCCGACGGGTCAAGCCTTCCGATCCTGGGCCGTCAAGGGCTGTAATGCCCTGGAGAGCAGGGACGGCTCCAATGTTGGGGTTTCCCACAAAGGGTAATGGAAAATTTAAGGATCCGAGAGCCGGCCGAGTTTCTGTCTTGAAACGGACTGCATATACAATATCTTCGGCCTTTCCATCTTTATTGTTGTCAAGATGAATTTGATAGAGGACCGTGTCATCAAATGCAAAATAATTCGGTCCATCAGCGGGATCCTGCCCTGGTGTCGTGTTGAGAATAAATACAACCTTATCCGGATCCTCCCAGCTTCGGAAGGCATAGGTATCCGTATTATCCGCTGCTGGATCAAGGGCAATGAGTGGAGCTTCGCGATGACTGGCCCCAAATGCTGGGATGGCTATTAGGGTCGACACGAAGGCCGGGAGTAATTTGTGAAGTGTGGTACGTTGCATGGTGCCTCCTTTGATGGTGATTGGGTGTATCCTCGCCGGGTTGGATAATTTTATAAGCCTGTACGGCATGACCAATGAATCCGGATCTATTTTTGGTTTTTTTGAGCCAATATTTCTGGTGTGGTAAGGTGAAGAAATTTTTTTTCCAAAGAATAAATCCAAATGTTGGATGAAACTCGTACTACAGAATGTGAGGGAGTATCGGAATTATCCAACCCTCAGAAGGGCAAAGAACTCAGTGCCTACGATCGGGAGCTGGTAGAACTCATTGGACGGACTGCTCAGGGAGATGAGGGCGCATTGGGGGCTCTGTACGACAAAACGGGGTCTCATGTGTATGGTTTGGGATTTCGAGTTCTGGGTGATACGACCATGGCAGAAGAAGTCACGATGGATGTTTTTCTGCAGGTTTGGCGACAGGCAGGACAATTTGATCAGAGCAGAGGCAATCCTTTGGTTTGGCTGGCAGTGTTGACTCGCAGTCGAGCAATTGATCGTCTCCGGGTAGGCAAGAAAGATCGAGAAGTTCGCGAACCCATCGAAACGGTCTCTGAGGAGCCGAATGCAGAAAGTGACCCTGAACAGAGCAGTGTTTATTTAGAGCAATGTCGAATCGTCAGACAGGCCATCAATTCCTTGCCTTCTGAGCAGCGTGAAATGATCGAATTGGCCTATTTTGGAGGGCTAAGCCAACGTGAAATTGCGACTCAGACCGGCGAACCGCTTGGTACGGTGAAAACCCGAATCCGATTGGGTATGGTAAAATTGCGAACTCTCCTTGGTCCTCTTGAGGAAGGGCTTATTTCATGATCCGACGAGACCCCGGCGATGAAGTTTTGGAACAGGCCGCACTCTATGCTTTGGGCGTGCTTGAAGGGAAAGAGAAGGCAGCCTTCGAGAAGTTGGTCGCCGAAGCCTGTGCGACGTGTCAGGCCGTCAAAGACTTTCAGAATGTCGCAGGCCAACTAGGGAGCACAGCGACACCAATGACCCCACCATCTTCCCTTCGTACGAGGCTGCTGGAACGTGTTGCCGCTGAGCGAAAGATCGATAAGCCTGAGTCGACATCCAAGCCCGCTGAACAAATACAAAATACAGGGCTGACATTCGTTCGAGCCCATGATGATCTCTGGAAGGTGATCTTACCTGGAATCTTATTGAAACCGCTTAGTTTTGATAAAGCTCAGGGGCGAATGACCGCACTTGCGCGAATGGCACCAGGTTCGAGTTATGCCGCTCACAAGCACAATGCTCCTGAAGAATTTTACGTGTTAGAAGGGACCTGCTTTGTTGGTGGGCAATTACTGCGCCCCGGCGATTATCACCGGGCAGAAGCCGGCACGGTACATCACGAGACTTCCTCCGAGGACGGGTGCCTGATGCTCATGATTTTCTCGCCCAAAAACGAGATGCTAGAACATGTTTCGACTGCGGAGTAACGAATTCCATTTCGTCCTTCTGCCTAAGATAGCTGTTTCCTTTTATCAATCCTGACGAGAGATTCAATTATTCTCGTGACCTTCTTTCAACATTCCGCCCCTCATCCCAATTCTCTCTCATCTCTCCTTCCAAGCACTGTTCGACCCTATCATTGAGCCAAACTTCTGGTATTGTTTGAACAATCTTCCTCCAATACCTCCTAGAATTTTTTGGTAGAGGGCCATTTTTAATCTCCATGGGACATGAATGAAAAAAATTCTTCTATAGTTGGGGAGAGCTAATGATCAGACCAACAACCGCGTACAACGAGGTGTGTCGGTTGGGACTCTTCTTGTCACCCCCAACCGACTCACCGGACATCGGCATGGTCTCCTCCAATATTTGACTATTTAGGGGGATCTTGGGAAGACGTTAGAGGCAGGCACAGCGGCATTCTCCGGTTCTGGTGTCAAAGATATTGGTGCAAGTATCGAAAAGCCAGCAGGTGTCACCCGGTTTCGTGCACGTCTCTCCGACGGCGGCGGTGCATATCGCACCGGGTGGGACGGCGGGACCATTAAGAGGTGTGGCTCCTGCTGGAACGGGCGTTGGTGGATTGCTTGGTACAGGGGTTTCCCCGCAGCATAAGAACCCCGATAGGGAAATGATGAGCGTCGTGGCGATGATGAGGAAGATAAGGGCTTTCGCCACTTTGGACTTGTAAGTGGGTAATGGTTCCATTGATTCCTCCTTGTTTAGCCATGGACATATTGATAAGTAAACTTGCTATTTGAATGGGCCATGTATTTTTGCAAGGCTCGCACATAGCTCTGGTTAACGTGAGCAGCGGCCAATTTAGATTTTTTTGAAATGTTTCTAGGGAGCAGGATTGCTATGAGGGACCTTGAAAAATCCTGGGAATTGAACACTGGAGGTTTTTGGTTCAATATTCTGGACATGGATTGAACTACCAAGACCGATTCCTCCATTTATTCTGAGTGGTTCGCTTCCTAGCGAACCAATTTGTGATGAAAAGGAATACACGGCCTTGACGATCAGGTCATCGGTGGATCGTGTGATGTAGAGAAATCCTTCAATGACCTCAAAATCCGCAACTTGGGGAAGAGAACCACGGACCGCCTGTGTAATATCTTCACAATCCACTTTAGCCGTTTCAAAGTTTGCAATGGTCATTGGGCCAAGGTTGACACCTTTCAAGTTGGAGTTCTGAGCTGTTTCGGGGATTGAAAGTAATACATTGATCGTGGTGCTGGTATTTGCCCCGGTTGCAAAAAACACATTCAGAGCCGTTGCATAGCTTCCGGGTTCAAAGTCCCGGTAGTTGTAGATGCCGGATCCGTTGATGACCCGTTCTTGAGGCGGCGTGAACCCAGGCTTAAATCCACAGACAAATTTTGCCGCATAGACGATTGAATTGAGTGAAATATTCGGAACAAGTGTCTTTGGAACTTGAGCAAATGCCTTGTCGACAGTCATTAAGCCCATCGTTACCACCATCACTGCCACACCGATCAGTAATGCAATCCATTTGTTTGTTTGTTGATTTGTAAATTGAACCCGTTCCATCTCATTTTCTCCTTTAATGTAAGGTTGAACTAAAATGTGTGAGTCCTATCTCGATACCGAGTGCTTTATCCTGGTGTAGGAACGATATGGTCCTCCTTTCTTTTTATTCACAGTGATCATTTGCCATGTTTTCAGAGGTTCAAATCATCAAGCTATGACCCTCTTGTATTTCTTATTACGCAGGGATTTGTATTTTGGATGTACAAATTGAGAATTTTTTTTGGTGAAAAAGTTTAGAGAGAAAAACGGCGCCTCAAACGATAAGTGACTTGTTTTTAGTATTTGCTGGGATGTGTCTGGAAATGAGGCTAGTTGAAGTGAGTATCTTGGGGGGAATAATCTGTGCGGGGGTGACGACTCCTTTGACAGAAAATTCTCAGGATTCCTAGATGGCAAGTCGAACTGAAGCTAAGAAGGACAAGCAGTTCTGTAGGCTTAATTAGTCTTGCCTTTCATGAGAAAAAAATCATTTCTGAAAGGTCGTAAGCAATCCTTTTCCTCTATTAGAATTTAGAGGGAATCTATTGGCCTGTGATCTTTAGGATTCAGCAGGAATGTTGACAAAAGAATGTCGGCTAAGAATCTGAAGCATCTCCTGGCTCGCCAAAGGTAGTTCGGGAAAGCCAATGTGCTTTACTTATCGGTAGGAGCTATCCCTAAAGAATTATTGAGCCAGTGTGTGAGAATGGTGGGAGTTCAGGCGTCTCTTCCCATCCATTCTTAAGGTCTGGAATGACACATTATTGGAGTGGGAAGGGAAAAAAGAGGGTCGAGGTTCGGGTTAATTCAATGGATTGGTGAACAGCCCTGGCGCATCTGCTTGAAGCTGTACAAGAAGAGCCTGATCAAGGTTGGCGAGATAAAGTGTTTTGGCTTTGGCGAGGAGATCAACTGATGCGTGTGTGACGCTTTGGAGATTCGCTTCCTGTAGGTTCGCACCGGTCAAAGATGTATCCTGGAGGGAGGCTCCTTCCAGATTGGCCCGTATGAGTTTGGCCTCACGCAAATCAGTTAAGTGGAGCTTGGCTTTGGCCAGATTGGCTCCTGTAAGATTTCCCCATGGAAGTGACGCACGGGTAAGATTGGCCCCTTCAAGATTCGCGCCTTCCAGGTTACAGGCAATCAATCCTGTGCCGGACAAATCAATCCTGGGCATGGTGGCACGTGAAAGATTGGCCTTAATCAAATTCGCTTCCAGTACATCGGCTTCGGTGAGGTTGGCGCCCGAGAGATTGGCTTCCGTTAAATTCGCATGAAAGAGATAGGCGTCCGAAAGGTCGGCCCCTTGCAAATTAGCTTGGCTCAAATCGAGTCCGGTAAAGTCGTATCCTGAAAGATCGGCTCCGCTCAGATCGGGTTGAATGGCCTGGCTTGTCCGTCGGAATTTGTTCCATTCCTGGACGCCTCCCTTGATGAGGCGGTCCACATGTTCAGGATTTGCCATGGGAAGAATGCCTGAATGGAACTTGAACCGTATTGCCTGGATGGGGGTGATGGGGTTCTGGTTGGTTACCGTTTTTTAAGGTACTTGAGGAATTCCGAATCCGGAGAGAGGACCAAGGTGGTATTATTTGCAAAGGTCTTCTTATAGGCTTCCATAGTTCGGATGAATTCAAAAAACTCCGGGCCTTGTTGATAGGCGTTCGCATAGATTTTGTAGGCTTTGGCTTCACCGTCTCCTCGCAGTTCCTGTGCGGTTTTATAGGCTTCAGCCAGAATGATTTGCTTGTCTTTTTCAGCTTCGGAGCGAATTTTTTGGGCTTCTTCCTCGCCCTCCGCTCGATATTGCTTGGCTTGGCGCTCCCGTTCAGCCTGCATCCGTTGGAATATCGCTTTTTCATTTTGCTCAGGCAGGTCCGCCCGCTTAATGCGCACATCCAGGACTTCAAGTCCGTAGGCCGAGGCTTTTTCGTTGGATCGATCCGACACGACCTTCATGATCAATGCCCGGTTTGCGGAAACGATTTCCGTCAGTTCATGCCGGCCTAACTCGACACGCAATTCCGAATAAATGATATCGTCCAGGCGCTGGAGGGCTCCTCGTTGTGTCTGAAAAGCCTGAAACACTTTTAAGGGATCAACAATGCGCCATTTGGCGAAATTGTCGATCACCATAGACTTCTTGTCACTGGTAATGACATCTCGTACGGGAGCGTCATAGTCCAAATAGCGCTTATCAAAAAAGGTTACTTGGTGATAAAAGGGAATTTTAAACTTCAACCCTGGTTCCGTGATGGTTTGGACAGGTTTTCCTAATGCGACCACAATAGCCGTCTCGGTTAAGTCGACCACAAAAAACGGGGAGAGCCCTAATACTAAGAGCAATCCAAAAACTAATATGACCCCAATGAGGAGATTTTGTTTCATCGGTTTTCCCCTCCTTGCGTGTTTGTTGCTCCGCGCGAGCCGGATTGGCGGTCTAACGGAAGGAAGGGCAGGACGTTGCCGGC
>DOFS01000260.1:13734-15766 GCA_003523945.1 Nitrospiraceae bacterium
TCCTTGGCCAGTTTGTATTCTTTTAAAGTCTGGAGAAAGTAATTGGCTTCTCCCTCCGCACGTGCAATCCGTGACTGTGCGCTCCCTTTGGCCTGGTTGATGCCTTGGGCCGCTTCCCCTTTTGCTCTGGGGATTAGATCGTTTCGGTAGCCGTGAGACTGGTTAATGAGTTTTTCACGGTCTTCCTTGGCGCTGGCGACATCCTTAAAAGCCGCGGCAACAGCATCGGGAGGATTTACATCCTGAAGTTGGATTGTGGCCACTTGTACGCCAGCCAGGTACTGATCGAGAATGCCTTGAAGCAGGGCTTGAGCTTCCTGTTGTATCTGGGCTTTGCCGATCGTTAGCGCTTCATCAATTTTACTTTTGCCGATGACTTCCCGCATGGCTGCTTCAGCGGCATTGTGAATCGTGGACTCGACATCGGCGACTTTATATAAATAATTTTTAGCTTCTTTAATTTTATATTGGACGATGAACTCGAGAGAAAGAATATTCATGTCACCGGTCAACATGAGGGCTTCTCTGGGAACGAATTGGGTTCGTCCGCGGTCTTCGCGGAATCCCACTTCCACTCGATGGAGTTTTTCAACTTTTGGGGTGTCAACTGTTTCTACAAATGGAATCTTGAAATGTGGGCCGGATTCAACCTCGCGAACAATATCGCCGAATCGTTTCACCAGACCTTGCTCGTCCGGGGCCACAATAAACACCGATTGCCAGAGAGCCAGGACTGCTAAGACGATGTAAATAATTGATTTGAAACCCCGGCTGGGCACGAGTCGAGTGAGTTGGTCCTGTGCTTTCCGAAGTGCCTCATCCAGGGGGTCTTGACCACTTCCTCCCCACGGATCCTTTGGTTCCCATGCCATACGTAATTCCTAATTGAGTTATAAGCGAAAAGAACGAGGTGATTACTGTAGTGTGCAACCCAAGGTAGCAGAAAATTTTGGATGGGGCAATAAATGACCAATGAATCATATCTAAGGAGGGAGTGTGGTGTTACGGCTTTCTTTCTGTTGTGGATTGGTTCAATTTGCTATTTTATGTAGTGGGCTTAGCCAGATATTTGGTTTATGTTCCAGGAAGAAAATCTCTTTTTCCCAAGGGAAATGAAAAACGATCGGACAATTTATGTGCCTTATCTGAAAGAAAAGATGGATGTCTTTTGGTTGATCCAACCCGCAGGTAATGAATTCTCAATTTCAAGCTAGAGCCTTGTCGCGATTTCGCCATCGGTATCTGGTTCTGTATAAGCCATATGGTGTCCTGTCGAAATTTACCGATGCTGAAGGACGTCCGACGTTGGCCGACTACGTGGTTGAGCCACGGATTTATCCGGCCGGGCGATTGGATATGGATAGTGAAGGTCTGCTTCTGCTGACTTCGGATGGAGATCTGGCTCACCGTTTAACCTCGCCGTCACAGAAAGTTTCCAAAACCTATTTAGTGCAAGTGGAACGAATTCCAGATGAATCGGCCCTCATGAAACTTCGGGAAGGCGTTATGGTCAAGGGCAAACAAACCCGGCCGGCTAAGGTTCAACTCCTTCAGGATGAGCCAGCTGTCTATCCTCGTTCCGTCCCCATTCGGTTTCGCAAATCCGTTCCCACGGCGTGGTTGAGGATGGAGATTCAGGAAGGCATGAACCGGCAAATTCGACATATGACGGCTCAAGTGGGACATCCGACTCTAAGGATAATTCGTGTGGCCATCGGGCCGATTCGGTTGGGATCTCTTTCTCCAGGACAGTGGCGGGAGCTGCGAAAAGGAGAATTTCGCGGGTTGTCGTAGGGGGAATCTAACTGGTTGGGGGTGTGGAGGGGGAAAAACCCATTTTGGATGAAATAATTGACGGGGACCTTAATATCCGTCCTTTTTGACCTGGGTCATCGTGATGATAGAAAAAATGGTTATAAGGGTTTTTACCTTGAACATTGTTATGCAGACAGGTAAAATTCACCGCTCCTCATCAATGAACATGCGTTGATGAACGAGGGAACGGCCGTCTGACATATTTTTGAATCAGGCC
>DOFS01000581.1 GCA_003523945.1 Nitrospiraceae bacterium
CATGGTCTTTGATACGGGCGAGCTGATCGATATGGATAAATTCGAGGAGCAGGTTTGAAACGTATTCCGTTACTTGAAAATCCGGCCATCCCAATGCTTCGGAAAAGTTTCGTTCTGTCAACCGGCCAAATAACTGTCTTAGAGGATGTTGTTCAGGGATTGGTGTCATAAATGCCCTTCCCTCTCTTTCCACCGAATGTCCCTTCGTCAGGGTGTGTCGGTTTCTATATATGTCTATCGGCCTGATGTAAAAGGTTCTTAACCTTTTTTACTCCTTTGCCTACCCTGCTGTCCAGGATGAGGGTCATTGGACCATCATTGTCCAATGCCACGACCATCGTCGCACCAAATTTTCCTGCTTGTACCGATAAGCCAAGAGCCCGGAATTGTTCGAGTGTTTCCTGGTATCGCATGCGTGCTTCTTCCGGAGGTGCTGCCAATTCAAAGCTTGGACGTCGTCCCTTTTCGGTATTGGCCAGTAAGGTGAATTGAGAGACTAGAAGGAGCTCACCATTGATGTCTTGAAGCGCATCAGTCATTTTCCCTTGTGTGTCAGGAAAAATTCGTAGTCGAGGAATTTTCTCGACCATGAAGGTCACGTCTTGACCTGTATCGCCTTGGGCTACCCCTAATAGAATGACGAGCCCACGGTTGATGTGGGCGATGACTTGGTGTTCAACCGTGACTGAAGCCTGTCTGACGCGTTGAATGACGGCAATCATGAAACCCTTTCGTGAGATACGCCTATCTCAAGCCCAGCCCGTCATGAGGACGGTATACGTGTCAGTCTGACCGCTTATGTTGTGGAAGATGGTTTTCGTATTTTTCGTCGCAACATGAGCTTCAGGTGCGTAAGTTCCTCCGACTTGAATGCTTGGTGAACGGAAAAATATCCAATCGTGCTTGACACAAGTGCCAGGCTCAACCAGGCAATTTTTTCTAGGCTCTGTCCTGTTGTCTGCCATAGCGGAAATCCTGCAATCCAGGCGGAAACGGCGATGAGAGGGACAAGGGCTATTCCTGTGCGTACCAGAGATAGTCCGAGTGTCTTCCATAGTAATCCCTGAAGCCGATTCCCTAGAATAGTGAGTAAAATGAGTGTGTTTCCCATTGCCGCTAATGCGGTCGCCAGGGCTAATCCGGTGTGTTGGAGCCATTGCATAAGCCATAATGACAGCACAATATTGAGGATAACCGAAACCACAGCCACAATGGCCGGGGTCTTCGTATCTTGAAGGGAATAAAACGCGGTTGCCAGAATTCGATAGCTGGCAAACGCCCACAATCCAATTGAAAATCCAAAAAGTGCCGAAGCGGTTCCCACTGTATCTATGGCCGAAAAGGCGCCATGTTCAAAAAAAACATGAATAATCGGTATGCGCAACATCATCAGCCCAACCATTGATGGAAGGATGATAAATAGCACCATGCGTAAACCAAAATTCACCGTTTCCCGAAGTTCATGAATGGCTCCACGGGCTGCTTGGCCCGATAGGGTGGGCAAGATGGCTGTGGCCATTGCCACACCAAATATCCCTAATGGGAATTGAATGAGGCGCATCCCATAAAACAGATACGTGGGGCCTCCTTGAAAATACGAAGCTAAAATCGTGCTGACGGTGAGATTGATTTGGGTCACAGCTAATCCCAGCAAGGAAGGAATGAGCAGTAACCCCATTCGTTTTACTCCGGGATGCCGCGGATGAAAATTCCAGTACAATGGGAAACCCTGTTTGTGCAAACTGGGTAATTGCATCAGGAATTGAGCGAGCCCTCCCACTACAATGCCTATGGCTACAGCCAGAATCGCCTGATCAAATAACGGCGAAATGGCGACTGCAAAAAAAATGACACAAAGATTAAAAAAGACAGGAGCCAAGGCAGGAACGGCAAATGAATGGAGGGAATTGAGTATCCCCATGGCCAGGGCAGCAAGGCTTACGAACAGTAAGTAGGGGAACATGATCTGCGTGAGGAGCGTGGTTGTAGCAAGTTGATTTGCCTGCCCATGGATGCCAGGTGCCAGAACCCAGACGAGACTTGGCGCGGCAACGATGCCCATTAAGGTGACAAAGGTCACGAGTGTCAGGAGTGTGGTGAATGCTGCGCTGGCTAACTCCCAGGTTTCCTGCTTGGAGCGGGTCGAATGGTATTCGGTGAAAATCGGGATAAAGGCGGAAGACATGGACCCTTCCGCAAAAAGTTCTCGCAACAGATTGGGAATTCGATACGCGATGTAAAAGGCGTCTGCTGAAGCGTTGGCGCCAAACAAATTGGCGAGAATGACATCTCGGATAAATCCGAGAATTCGACTGCAGAAAGTGGCTACGCCGATCAGCCCGGCCGCACGACTAATCCGACTGGTCTCTCCTTGAGGAGATGACGGGACTGATGGAGGTTGAGCTGATTGGGACATCCGAATAGGAATGATACCGGAAAGGGTTAAGTTGTTTCACCTGTCAGATGTCAGGGGCGAATGCCTTGCTCTATGATAAGGGAATGCTGAACCTCACGCAGAATCTGGACATGCACGTTTTCGCTTAGGCTTGAATTGACACCCTCTGAATCATGCTTTAGCATCACTTCCCTTTTGTCTATGCACTTCTCCATCTTATGACAAGATCTTCGTTGACTCAATCCAGTCTGCCACGATGGTGGTGTTTTGCGACGGCGTTTTCGACCGGTGCGGTGGTGATGGCGCTGGAAATTTTAGGAAGCCGACTCCTCGCGCCGGTTTTTGGTAGTTCACTGTTTGTCTGGGGCGGGCTGATAGGAGTGGTCCTGGCTGCCATGAGCAGTGGGTATGC
>DOFS01000325.1 GCA_003523945.1 Nitrospiraceae bacterium
GCGTCCCTCCCCTCCAATGAGGCCAGACGGGGCGTCAATGGTTTTGGGTCCTTTTGCCGAAACAAAAGGACCTCGTCTGCCGGGACGAGACCCGGCAATCCAGCTATTGAAATCTCAATGCCTCCTCGTGTGCATAAATTAAGCTCTCATCAAATCCCCCATAACTTCAAAAGAATTTTCCTCACTTTTAATATCTAGAATGTAGAACAATCGCCCTCGAAATTTCGCGGCACACGTATCAATTTACCTCTGCAGATTTTCTGTAAGAAACCTGTGGATGAATCTTGTCCGATTCATTTCAAATTTTTCTATTTGTATCTCAATCTACCCCCTCAGCTTCCCAAGGCAATTTTTTTTCTGTACTTCATTCCTTTTCTGATGTACGATTCTCAAGCTTTCACAAAGGAACACAATTCCAAACTTTGGATATTACCTGACTCCCCCAACAGGTTTATGCCAACTTCTAAAAACCTTCTCTGCAATCGAATAGATCATCTTTCCGCCCGTGAAGCGTTCTTCCTCCCCGTGATCGGGCAAACATCTTTCTTTGCAAATAGATTCCGAAGATTTTCAGAACACACCCCACTCAACCGACACAATTCCATCATCAATAATTCTGTTAATTTTTCATTGGGTTGGATAGCATGGGCAAGGAGTTCAATCACAAACACACTGCGTGACTCGTCGCGACATATGCGAAAGAGACAATATTAAGCGAGAGGCTCTTATTTCAATGGATAGAATTATTGTAAAACGATTTATCTGCTGCTTTATAAATGCAGCAGGAAACAGTTGTTAGATACAAAAAAAAACGCGACACCAATTTTCGTGCAAAGAATCAGAAGCTTGGCGCTGCCCGCGACCAATGCAGCCACACCTGATGAGCGGAAAGATTTCAGTATGAACGGCATGGAGGAGGCATGATCGACCCAAGAGGCTCCGTCTGGCGGAAATGGGACTTGCACGTCCACACCCCAGACTCACTGATCCAGTCCTATGGGGGTGTAGACGAATGGGACACATTCATCGATGCACTCAGCAAACTCCCGCCCGAGTTTAAGGTTCTTGGCATTAATGACTACCTTTTTCTCGATGGGTATAAAAAAGTTCTTGCCGCAAAGGCTGCAGGAAAATTGCCCAATATCGACTTGCTTCTCCCAGTTATTGAGCTTCGGCTCGACAAATTTGGTGGATCCATAGGCGGGCTAAGTCGGGTCAATTATCACGTCATCTTCTCAAATGAAATTGCTTCAGAGTTAATCGAAAGCCAGTTCCTCAGTGCCCTTTGCAGTAAATATGTGCTTTCACCGCAGTTTGATCATTTACGCACATCGGGAATGTGGGCAGCGGTTCCTACGAGACAAAGCATAGAAAATCTTGGGCAAATGATTATCGAAAGCGTCCCACATGAAGAAAAGGCGAAATTTCACTCCCCCATCATTGAAGGGTTCAATAATATTTGTCTTTCCTTAGGTGCAATTCAGGAAATACTTCGGTCACATTATTTCGCGGGCAAAACACTGACGGCGGTTGGTAAAACTGAGTGGGCTGACATTAAATGGAATGATCACTCTATTGCAGACAAAAAAACCATTATTAACAGCAGTGACCTTGTGTTCATATCATCAGAAACCGTAGATGATTGGACCAAAGCACAGAAGGTTCTTTTTGACGCGAGGGTAAACGACCGGCTACTCGATTGCAGCGATGCGCACCAATATGCCGATGCCACCCACAAGGATCGACTGGCAAACTGTTTCACCTGGATAAAGGCAGATCCTACTTTTGAAGGATTGCGACAAGCAGTATTCGAGTATCCTACGCGGATACATGTATCCAACAACCCACCCCTTGAGCCGCTTCTACAAATAAAGAAGGTTAAATTCACGTTTCCAAAGACGACGGAACTGCAGCGAGACGAGCGAGCGGATGTGTTTTGCTTCCGTGGCGAGAGCGAGTTTGTATTTAGTCCGTACTTTACCTGCATTATAGGTGGACGCGGAACTGGCAAGAGCACGTTGCTAAATCTCATACACGAGAAGCTCGCCCCGAAAAACACCGAGTTCTTCAAACAGAATCGACTGTTACCTAAGGGCACTTCTGTGGATGGCAGCGTCATGATTGAAGGCATTTCTGAGGAACGCGTAGTGGAGTTTCTCCAACAGAACGAGATTGAGCAGTTTGCTGCAGACCACAAGCGGCTTACCACCGCCATCTTCGCTCGCTTGCGAAAGCTGGATACAAAGGACCTCCTTCGAGAGAAGGAGACCGCAATTGACGCCGCCATTGCTGCGACAAAAAAGCAGCTTGTGCGTCTCAGTAGTCACCACGAACTTTCGATGAAGATATCTAATTTCGAAAAGGAGTTGGCGACGCAAAAGGGGATGGTCGAATCATTCAAAAATACTGATTATAAGCAAATAAACGATAAACTTGGGACGCTGAACAAAGAACTACAGGGTCTCAAAGCTAGCAAGGTTCGGCTGGACACGTTGACCCAAGACTTAAAGACACTAGTTGCTGGTTTTCCTGCTTACACTCCGGACCAAAATACGAGCCTCAATGCCTATGAGCAACAGGTTCGCTTTATCGTAAGCACCATTGAAACGTGCCTCCAAGCCACCGCGGTCCATCCCTCCCTCGAGACGGCCGGTAATCGCGAGCGTGAAGTCGCTGGTGAGGTGAAATTTTTCCGCGAAAAACTGGATACTTTTCTAAAGGCAAGGGGGCTTTCCGAGGAAAATCTTTCTGACATTGGAAAGGCAACAGAGCGGATTGCCCAGTTGGAGGAAGAAATAGCCTCTCTTAATAATGCGGTTGGCATGCTACATGGGGAATTGGATGATTTCGCTTCGCAACGGGATACTTCCATTCAGTACGCACAAGGGGTTGAGGCGTTACTTTCGCCAATCAACGTGGACCTGAAGGGCCAAGGCACTGAGGTAAAACCGATCGAACTGCAATACCGATTCGACCTTGGAGCATTCCGGCAGGCGATGATTGAATATGTCATAGAGGCTATAGGTGAAATAGAGGGAAGAGCAGCAAGACCAGATTTCGTCGAAAGCAAATTGAAGGATATAGACTTCACAATGCTCGATAGTCAGGACCAAATAATCCAAAGTATTCCAGAGGATTCAAGTGTTTACGGTAAAACACTCCGTGAATTTCTATCACAAGGGATAAATTTCAAAATTCTCAAACTGCAAGCAGAACTGAATCTTCTCGATGTGCGCAAGTTGGGGAAAATTCACGTACTATATGACGACAAGCCTGTAGAAAATTCTTCATTTGGTCAGCGATGTACGGCCGTCATTGTGGTCCTTCTACTTTTGGGCAACACGCCCATTGTCATTGACGAGCCAGAAGCGCACTTAGACAGTTCGTTGATTGCAAAGTACTTAGTTGGTCTCATTAAGACCCGAAAGAAGCACCGTCAGATTATATTTGCTACCCACAACGCGAACTTCGTCATAAACGGGGATGCTGAACTTATCCACTGCATGACAATGGTCGACACCAAGGTAACTAAGGTTGTCAGCACAACAATCGAGGACTTGCCTAATCGGGAATTGTTGCTCGCACTGGAAGGCGGAGAGAAAGCCTTCCAGCAGCGCGAGAGGCGGTATGGAATAGAATAAGGTCTCACTTAGGGACATCAATAGCAAAGACCGAATGGTTCACCTGACCTAGAATGAGAGCAGACCTTGGATTCACACCTATTTCCAAGCTCCCTTTAACATTCCTGCTTATTTAGCATGGTTCACTTTTCTCTGGGGGTTCTTGTGGGGACTTCCCAGAAAAGATGGATGCCCACTTCCAACTTGCGGGAATGACGCCCGGCAAGATTCGCTGTCCTTGCGTGTTTCGCTTAGGGCACAGATCCTTCGCAGCTGCTCAGGATGACAGTAAGAGTGAGGACGGGGCAGTCAGGGTCAGCCCTTCATTCACATATCACTCCTACCTTGCCCCTAACCTCCCTCCCCCACCTCTATTCGCCACCATTGTGTTGGAGAGGGAGAGAATTCTTCTTTTCGAGTTTCTTTGGTCGCCTCATCCTGACCCAGAGATAAACCTGCCTTTGGCGTCGCCGAGGAGCGCAGCCAACTTCGGAGATTCGGCGAGGACTGTTTAAGCCCTTCGGCTTCGCTCAGGACAGGCTCCGCGAGTTCCGCTTCGGAACAAAACCCTACAAGAACGAGAGAGTTTCTAACTTTTTATTGGGTTGGTGGTCGGAGCATGACTTCATACTGTAAACTGCTTCTGGCCTAGGCTGGTCCTGCTCAATGGGAAAGTCCGCACGCACACGCGAAAGAACATAATGGCCGGTGATACGATCGCGTTCGCTGATGAAAAATTCCGAATCCAAATCTCACCAATTCGTGGGACAGAGAACCATGAAGTCACGGGAACACAAACATGAACAATAATTATTGCCTTCGTCGCATTCGCTACATCCTGGATTTTAGTGATTCCAAAATGATCGATGTCTTTGCTCAGGCCAACCAGACCGTGACACGAACAGAGGTGAGTGCGTGGTTAAAAAAAGATGATGATCCGGATTTTGTCGAATGTCCTGACATCATGTTCGCCACGTTTCTCAATGGGTTGATTAACGATAGGCGTGGCAAGAAAGATGGCGCGCAGGCGGAACCGGAACAACGGCTCAATA
>DOFS01000160.1 GCA_003523945.1 Nitrospiraceae bacterium
GTTGGGCATTACTATAAAGTTATTCTCCACATCGGGAGTACCTTGATCCCAATTAGTGATGACATTATTGAGGAATTACGAACACATACCACGCTTACACCTGATCAATTCTTTCCGATTTTCGTCAACAAGGTAGGGTACTCATCCTACTTGCAGGAACAGATACGCCAGGAGGTACGAAATGCGGGGGACCTCAACACTCAAATGTCAGTCATTCAACAATTCTTTCGACAGGAATAACTTCACTCCCTTTTTTAGAATCCCATAGACCGTTGGGCCGCCTGCTGCAAGCCGACCTATCCAAGCAATTTATCCATAAAGTTAAGAATTCGCATCTTTCGATCTGGATCTTTCTCTAAAGACAATGCCCGTTGATAATGCTGCACTGCCAGCTCAGGTTTGCACTTTTCATCATAAATCCGACCGACCCCAAAGGTGGCTTGAGCATCATTGGGATTGGCTTTGAGGGCTCGGCTGAAATAATCCATCGCAAAATCGTCTTGTCCCTTTTCATACAAAAACCAACCGATCGCGGTCGCGGCTGGAGCAAAGTTCGGTTCCAGCCGAAGGGCTTCTTCGTACTGTCGTTTGGCTAAATCCAGGCGCCCCTTGCTTTCATACAGCCCCCCCAGGGCGAAATGCACCTCAGCATCATTGGGAACAATCTGTAACGCCTTTTTATATTCTTCAATTGCCGGTTCCACCTTGCCTTGTTCGGCCAAGGCACAGGCCAAATTGGTATGCCCAAAGGAATCATCGGGATTGAGCTTCAAGACTTCACGATATTGCGGAATAGCCATTTCCAACTGCCCCTGGTCCTGATAGGCCACACCAAGCTTCAGTCGAGCTGGCACATAAGAAGGATCCCGCTTAATCGCTTCGCGATAGGCTTTAACGGCTTGATCAATACGGTCTTTGACCTGATAGATCTGTGCCAAAAAAAAGTATGGATAAGGAGAGTGGGGAGCCAAAGCCCCTACTTGTTCATAGAGGACAATCGCGTCCTCCAACCGTCCGGATTGCGTATGGAACACTCCTTCAAATAACAAATAATTCGGCTCTTCCGATTGTTGACCCCGCAAACGCGCGATCCACTCCTGAATCAATTGCACATCGGCTTCTTCTCCAAAAGCCCGAGGATAGACCTGCCACGCTTCGGCAAAATCCCCTTGCAACATACACACCACATTCAGCGCAAAATACGGCAAAGGCCCGCACTCCGCCTGCTCAGACCACCGTCGCGCCTCGGCATAGACGACATCCCACTCACCTCGGCGAATGGCCTCATTAATAACACTTTCATACTCCACACTCATGCCCACATCCTTTGATTGAATTCCATGCAACCCTTTCGCTATCGCGTCAGCGAATCTTCAATATCAGGCGACGTGGCCTCAATGAGGCTTCCCAGATACGGATGGCGCTCAAGCATCTTTTGTTTCATGAGCCAGGCCACCGTTCGATAGGACCAATGACCCTTCACCCCTGACCGTAATTTAGCAATATACTCAACTTCCGCAAAATCCATTTTAAACAAACACCGAACACGAAACCCAAACGGAATGGCATAGAGAGCGGCCTCCTGATTGCTGACCCGCAACCGTTCAATATCCAGTTGCACCGCATCCATGGCCTGCCGATACTCTTTCTCCACTCCAGCATCAGCCAAAACCGACGGCACCTCATACCCATGCATCGTCGTAAAGTTTTGCTGTATCTGCTGACAACGCCGATGCCGGTGCATATCCCGCCACCCTCCGATATCCATTAGAATATCAAAAATAAAGGCATACCCCGATCGAAATTCCTTCATCAAGTCGTCATGGGGGCCACGACCGCGTAGAGCGGCATCGACCACTTCCTGCTTCTCTTTCTCCGACCATTGCCGCACCCAGTCCAGGAGAACCCGATAGGGGGCATGACTCACTCGGTACACGAGCGTCGTCACCAATTCATCCAACGGCTCATGGGGCTCCAGCAAATCAACGGGTTGATCCTTGCCTTTCCACGATTGCGGATCATCATAGCCGGCCTTTTTGAGTCGACCTTTCACCTGGCGAAGCACATCCCGGTACACCGAACCCTGATACTCGTTGGTCCCCGCATACCGGGCTAAGGTTGGCGCGAGAGGCTCTAACCCTTTTGCCTCTTGTTGATGCAACTCAGCCCACACCGTTGAGGGGGATTTGGCACACGCATCCTTCAGATCTTCTCCAATCCCCTTTAATTCAGGCAATTGAGCAGACAACAAACGCGTGATTTGCTTTTCCAATGTGCGAATACTCACCACTTGCCCCACATTGGTCTTGGCTGCCAGCGGAAGCAGATATCGAATCACGTCATATGTTCGAGCAGCGATGGTCCGATCATAATCTGCCGGCTTCATGCTCTCCGGCCGTGGGTACCGATGAGCGAGATAGGTTTGAATCGGATCTTTCAATAACCGGTAAATATTATAAAGACTGCCAAGAATGCCGCGATATTCGCCTTCTGTTTCGGTATTCGCAATCTCGTTGGGCACGTAACATCCGGCTGCCGCAAAGTTCTGATATCGGCTGGATTTGGCCTGTCCATCCCACAGCGGTTCATCCTCAAGTCGGATGGCCGCCAGTTCGGAGATCCGTTCAAAGCACACCGTCGCGTGCCCCAAATCGGCAATCGAGCCGTGTCCATAGGCAAAATAAAACTGTTCCCAAAACTTTTCGGAGGAATGGGAATGGACCCATCGCAGACTATCCTCAATAGAATCCGGCGAACGGCTATATCGTGCCAGGGCATAGGCGGATTTTTCCGGCGGCATCGGGGCAAGAGCAATCACTTTCCGATCTCGTTGTTCGTCACTCATCGGCTCAATCCTTCCAACTCTTCCTTAAGAAAACACATTCGACACAGAGGAAGGCGACACTATAGTCAGACAGCTGTCACATCTCAAGTCATGCGTTTTCTCTACGCCTGGCGCACGTCCAGGTCCTTGAAAGTACCTGCCACCTTCACTACACTCCCCCGGATCTCCAGGAAATTATCCAATCCTCAATGAATATCTCCGACCGACAATCCATGCATGGCCAATGGTCCTCCCGATGGACCTTCATCCTTGCCGCCACAGGGGCAGCCGTGGGCTTGGGCAATATTTGGAAATTTCCCTACCTCACAGGACAAAACGGCGGAAGTGCATTTGTCCTGGTATATGTCGTCTGTGTGGCCGCCCTAGGGATTCCTTTGATGATGGCCGAAATTTTGTTAGGCCGGAGAGGACGCTCCACCCCCATTCGTTCCATGCAAGTACTGGCAGAAGAAACCAACACCACCCAATTGTGGCAAATTGTCGGTTGGGCCGGTACGCTTGCGGGCATGTTGATTCTTTCCTACTACAGTGTGGTTGGGGGCTGGACGCTGGCCTATATTTTCAAATCTGTCGCCGGGACCTTTAGCGGAGCGTCAGGCCAATTCGCGGCAGACACCTTTGGCAATTTTGTGGGGAGCGGGACCACGCTCTTCATTTGGCACACGGTGTTCATGGTTTTAACCATGACCGTCGTGGCCGGTGGGGTCAAAGGCGGTTTGGAAAGAGCCATTCAATTTCTCATGCCAACTCTTTTCTTTCTTTTGCTGCTCATGGTCGGCTACAGCATGACCACGGGATTTTTTGGAAAAGGGCTGGAATATCTCTTCACCCCGGACTTCAGCAAATTGACCGGCACGAGCATGCTAACGGCCATGGGACAAGCCTTCTTTAGTCTCAGTCTCGGCATGGGCACCATCATGATCTACGGATCGTACGTGCCCAAGGATACTTCAATTGCCAGCACCTCAATCATCATCGGCCTAGCCGACACCGTCGTCGCCCTGCTGGCTGGGATGGCCATTTTTCCCATTGTGTTTGCAAACAATTTGGAACCAGGCTCCGGGCCAGGACTCATTTTCCAAACACTGCCTGTGGCGTTTGGCAACATCCCAGGCGGCCTCGCCTTTGGTTCCCTCTTTTTCATTCTCCTGCTTGTGGCCGCATTGACTTCGTCGATTTCTTTGATCGAACCTCTGGTGACCTGGCTTATTGAAACCTTTGGAATATCGCGAATCAGTGCTTCGCTGTATTCAGGGGGAGTTACCTGGCTGTGTGGACTCGGAACGGTCTGGTCATTCAACTGGTGGGCCGAACTTAAATTTTTCGGACTGACCTTCTTCGATCTTTTAGATTTTGTGACGTCTAATCTCATGCTCCCTCTCGGTGGAATTCTCATTGCCCTATTTGCCGGGTGGCTCATGAAAGCCGAAAGTACCAAGGCCGAACTCAACATTCATAATCCCACCCTCTACCTTGCCTGGCAGACACTCGTACGTTACATCGCGCCGGTTGCTGTATTTATTGTCCTCCTCAACGCCCTGGGGATTCTTTAGTTTACAGGGCGACAAATCTTGGTGATTATCCTCGCACACATGAGACAGATATCCTGAACTTTTGGGCGGTTAGGTCAAGAATCCGGGATACCAAACCGACAAGACTGGCTAACGAAAGGAGAATTTCCCATGAGTGAAATTGCTGCATTAGCTACCGCGAACACCCTTGCCCAAGCTTCGTTGCCGCTCATCCAAGCAGCTATAGTTCCTCAATTCCCAGGCAATCCCTCAAATTATTCAACACAAGACACCGTATCGCTTTCCTCGAAAGCCAAAACGCTGCACGCCCGCCACAGGTAACCTATGCCTTCAGCGCGAGTCCATGCCGGCAATCCACAAGCAAGACTTTTACATTGAGTAATCCAACAAAATCCCGTCAGGATTTTCCCTAACTCAAATTGCCTCGGGGTCATCTACCATTCCGCGGGACCGAGCTTAAACACCCTTCTTTATTTGGCTGCACGTCATTATTTTACAGCCTCTGTAAGCCGTTCTAATTTCATAGTGGTCTTTTTGATTGTGAAAGCTTAAACCCGCCCATGCTTCAAAAAACAGAAATGCTCTCTGGTAGACGGAAGGAAAAACCTTTGTGAGAATTGAAAGAAATTCCTGCTGAAAATTCGATTGGCGTCAGGTCTTTTTAGGCGGTGCGCCCCTGTCCAATGAGGTTGGGTGATCCGGACGTTGTGTTGGTTCTGAGAGATGGGCTAGTTGATTCGCCCGGTTGATGAGTTTATCTAACTCGCGAACGGCCAAAGTCAGACGCGTGAAGGGATCTTCCCCGGCTTTCT
>DOFS01000236.1:0-1499 GCA_003523945.1 Nitrospiraceae bacterium
TTGATTTCATTGAACAAGTCAATCATAAATACTCCCAGGAAATTCTCTCCATTTTCCTGATTACCGCTGAATTATCCCACGTTGTCCGTCTTCGCGCATTTAAAAACGGCGTAAACCGAGTGTTTGAAAAGCCACTGGATTTTCAAGAACTTTGCAATGCAGTGGACTGGGTCACGAAATTCGACGTCCATCACTCACCGACCAACAAATACTCATCGGCCAGATACCTCTAAGCCTCTGTTCCTTTCGAGTTGGAGTCCCACCGCCTGAGTCCCACCAGGAGGATATAAGACTCACTTCGGCCTCCAAAATGCATGGTCAAGAATATTACTCATAGGATGCCCATTGGGCAGCTTATTTTTTTCGCATACCCGTTTTTCTAGGCCTAAGACTCGACAACACCTGCTCAATTTCACCGACTCGTCGTTCACCTCCAACATGATGTGCTTTAGCGGGACTTCTTGGCCGAGGTGAGTTATTGATATCGCAAAAACAGTAGCGCATTGTTTGAATCTCCGTCCCTCACCCCTTCGCCTATAGACACCTGCCGTCGGGAGTCCACGGGACGGACGCTCTTATTTTCCTGCGGGCCTTATTTGAGCACCGCGAGTTGGCCCGCTCTTACCCAGCTTGCGTCCGTCCCATCCGATGAGGCCGGACGGAGCATCCCTTTTCATAGTGCGTCTCAAGAAGCGCGACCGCTGTTTGGGTCCTTTTTCCAAAAGAACAGGACCGCGGCCGCCGGGACGAACCCCGACTAAAATAGATCCCTCAAACCCCTCCTATACCTGAACACCGGCAAGAAACTCACCAGGGCTACCAATTCGCAAATGGATGCCGTTTGCACGGGCATCAACCTTAATCGGTTCAACGGGGTCTTGTCTCTTCAGGGTTTTCACCAGATTCATTTCATTTTTCCTTGAGACGTCTGCCCTCGGCCACAATTGCAATTCGGGCGTCATGGATCGAGCGTCATGGATTCTTGCCTTCCAATACTCTTTCGGCAAAAACCTCCCGGGTGAGAATTTCAGAGAACCCCCTCATTCAACAACACCTGCGAAGAGATAAGGAGAGACGTTTGAAGTCGTGGATAATTCGAGTGGCAAGGGTGGGAAACGTGATCGAAATGGGAGGGGTACCGGTTTCTGCCGGGGAAAAGAAAGGATCTCAGTTGACAATTACCTCTCCGCGCACTGGTGATATCGTGGGATCAACCGTTGAACTGACATATCTCTTACAGAAAAGCACCAAAGGCCACCACGTGCATGCCTTTGTCGATGAAGCATAGAAAAAGGGATTCAAATGTACGCTTCACGGACTCACACCGGGCAAAAAATTGGTAACCGCCAAAGTGGCTGATCGTGACTACGACATTCTTGAAAAGTCGTAATCAATCGATATTGAAGAGTAAAAACCACACACCAGATGAGGAGAACCGGCTACCCTGCTAATGAGACGTTGGCACGTGGCGGTGTCGAAGGATTCCTCGCGTCCATTCA
>DOFS01000236.1:1717-4774 GCA_003523945.1 Nitrospiraceae bacterium
TGTCCCGGAGCGCAAGGGCCAAAGATAGTCCGTTGACCGGCTTCATTAAGAAGGCCCGGATGCCGAGTTGCCTGGCTTTTTCTTGAGTCATGGTATGGCTAAACCCTGTACACAATAAAATGGGAATATCCGCTCGAATGCCTAACAACGCACGTGATAAGGCCTCTCCATTCATGGTCGGCATGGTTTGATCAGTCACCACCACATCAAAGGCCCACGGGTTTGCTCGAAACAGATCTAAGGCATCATACGGATTGACACTTGCCACGACCTCATAGCCTAAATGGCCAAGAAATTGCGTTCCCCAACGCGTCAGCATTTCTTCATCATCCACAAACAGGATCCTTCCCGATCCGGTCGGCCAGGCAATCTCTTCCTCAGGTTTTACAGGCACCACCACATCCAAGCGCGGCAGAAGTATCGTGAAGGTGGTTCCCTCCCCAGGACGACTGGAAACAGTAATTCCACCTCCGTGGTTATGAACAATCCCATGCACGACTGCCAACCCGAGTCCCGTGCCCTCCCCAGCAGGTTTGGTGGTAAAGAACGGGTCAAAAATTCTCTCGACCATATCGAGAGGGATACCCTTCCCCGAGTCACGAATCACCAGCCGAAGATAGGAACCGGCCTTGAGCAGGCCCATGTCCGATATTCCTTCCCCAGAAATACCCTCATGGCCTAAGGTAATTTCCAACAGACCGCCCTCCTCCCGCATCGCATATTCCGCATTGGCACAGAGATTTAAAATTACTTGTTGGATTTGGGTCGGGTCACCATAAATTACCGTGGACTCAAGGTCCATTGAAGTTCGAATTTCAATTGAAGAAGGGAAACTGGCTCGGACCATTCGCAGAACATCCCTGATCACTAATTGCAGATCAATGGCTTCTTTATCCTTTTCCGACCGACGGCTAAAGGCTAAAATTTGCTTCACAAGATCACGGGCCCGATTCCCAGCAGCGACCACTTCATTTAAATACGATTTCAAGCGCTCATCCTGGGTGGCATAAGCCATCGCCAATTCGGAATATCCCAAAATGGCACCTAAAATATTATTAAAGTCATGGGCAATTCCGCTGGCCAATGTCCCGATCGCTTCCATTTTTTGTGTATGCCGCAATTGTGTCTCACTCAATGCCAACGCCTCTTCGGTCCGCTTCCGTTCTGTAATATCTTCACAAGACAGTAACCACACGCGAGGCCCTGATTGTTTCTCTACGGCCTGAACCGTCTCCCTTACCCAAATGATGGTCCCATCCTTTTTCACTTTCCGAAATTCAGGAAGGACTCCTTTGCTCGATTCACGCAACCTCTTCCCCAAGCCTGATTGAAACAGATCACGGTCTTCCTCATAGACCACAGAGAACACAGAGGCCCCCAGTAATTCCTCAACCCCATACCCTAACCATTGAGCCCCATACTGGTTGACGGAGAGGACGAGTCCCTGACTATCCACCGTAAAATACATCAGGGGAGTTTGATCGTAGAGCTCCCGGTATTGATCCTGGCTTTTTTGGAGATCTTCCTGTGCACGCTTTCGCTCAAGTTCCGCGCCCGCTCGTGCCGAAAAAATCTGCAAAAGATATTTTCCCTGGGAAGAAAGGTCAAACGGTCGAGTATCCATGAGAGCCAGGTTTCCCACAACCTCATGCTGGGCATTAAAAAGAGGAATCCCATAATACGCCTCAACCGCCAGCGATTGAATGGTTTCACTCCGGGGAAAGAGTCGTTGGACTCCGGAAGGGTAGTCAACAGGGCTACCCTGAAACACCTGCTCGCAAGGGCCACCAAGACAATCATACTCGGATGAAGGCTCAAAGTGATCCTGGTTCCAGAATGCCAATGTCCGGGCTTGGCTGCCGGCACCCTCAATGCGCTCTGACAAAAACACCATGGACACACAAAGCGCTTTTGCCAATTCCCCCACCAGCACTTCGAAAAAATTCGGGGAACCCGGGATGACCGTGCCTTTGACAATGGTCGCCAGCGCATCTTCCGATTGTTTTCGTTGGGTAATGTCCCGGGAGATTACGACAGCTCGAAGCTCCCCGAGCGCTGTTTGAAACGCACGCCCGGTGCTTTCAAACCAGCGGTATTCTCCATTCTGATGTCGATAGCGGTACACCGAACGGCCGGAACCTTGTGTCTTCATGCCATTGCAAAATTCCGCCACCACCCCTTCTCGATCTTCAGGATGGACTGGAGCAAAGACACTCGTGCCAAGCAGATCTTGGGAAGTGTATCCAAGAGCTTCTTTGAAATTGGGGCTCACATACAGAAACCGCCCTTCCACATCAGCCTCCGTGATCAGATCATAGGCATTTTCCATAATGGCCCGGAAGCGTTTTTCTCTCTCCTGAATGGTCAACTCCGCGGCTTTTCTGAACGTAATATCCCGAGCAAACCCCAAGACGCCACTTTGCCCCTTGGGTGAAGACCCGAAGGAATCTTTCGTGACTAAAAACGTTCGTGACACGGGGTGCTGATCCTGAACCTCTACTTCAAAGGTCTGAGTCCCGGCACAACACATCACCTGGTCGTCTCCCTGAACAAACAACGCATGCGGATGGTTGCCAAATAATTCCTGATCGGTTTTTCCGATAACCTCATTTATGGCTTTTCCCATGATCACCGCGCCCGCAGGATTCACCAGGAGGTAACGACCGTCTTGGTCCTTGACATAGACCACATCACTCATTTCTTCAAGGACAGCATCCAACAGAGCATGGTTCCGTTTTGACAGGTCTTCAGCCAGCTTCCGATCCGTGATATCGCGTAGGGTTCCTCCACCTCGAAGCAACACGCCGTTGGGATCAAACGTTCCTTCCCCAGTGGCCTCAAACCACCGATACCCGTTTGATTTCGTGCGTAAGCGGGATTCCACATGATAGGGAATTTGCTTTTCAATATGATTGGTTAAGGCCTCAAACACTCGCTCACGATCTTCAGGGTGTAACCGTTTCTCCCAACTCCCCATCACTCCTGGAAACTCTGACTCCTCATACCCCAGCAACGCGATAAACTGAGGGGAGTACCATACAGGACAGTCGGGAGAGT
>DOFS01000499.1:0-2362 GCA_003523945.1 Nitrospiraceae bacterium
CATTTCGATGAGCGAAATAGGCAAAATCGTACGTCCTGTTTGGATTGAGCCCGCTAAAGGTCAACACGAGCGAACTGCCAACAGCATCGACATAGGAAAGCGCGCCCTGGCCGCTGACCTTGCCATCAAAGATCATAAAGGCATCTCCGGTGCTTGGATCTGCCCCTTGTGTGGCCTGGGGAGCACCGAGATATGAGCCACCCGTCACGGCTAGGGTAACGCCGGTATCGACACCAGTGGTAAAATCTTTAAGTAAGCCGGTACTGGGCAAGCCAGAACCGCCATCTGGCGAGGTGTACTTCGTGATATTCGTTTCGAGCTGACCGGTACCCCAAGCCAAATCATTATATGCGGTAAAACCCGCCGCAGCGGCCATAGATGCCGTCCCCATAATCAACATAGCAGTCGCTAGTGAACCCGCTACCAACCCTGAAGACCGACATATATTCCTTTTCATAGTTCCGCCTTTCCTTTCTTTCCAGGAATTATAACAAATCTTTCATGGAAGCCTATCATTTCAATAAATCTCCACAAAATATCCTTCCCGGGCAATAGTTAACACGCCTATAAAATATGAATATGACCGCATGCTGAATTGCATATTTCCCTCTCAAACGTATTGAAAGTGGGGATAAAATTTCAAACCACCCGAATTCGCAGTCCTTTTCAAGTCTTCTCCCTGTTACCACCTCCTTTGTATCTCTACCGAAATTGTGTCGTTTTTCCTGACTGATAATCACGGAACAAGTCTCAGTCTTCAATAAGTCCATACTGGTTATTTGCTGGAAAACGATGGATATCTTTCTCCCGGCTTAGTACAGCAAAACTTCTGCCACCTTTGTCATCACCACCATTATTTCTCTAGATTCCTTCGCTCCAAGTTTGTTTTGTGAAATCAGTGTTTGAATCTAGCAGTTAGAAAGCCAGCTGTTTTTCTAAAGGCGAAAAAATCTTTGACAGAATAGGGTACCCAATCGTTCCAGGGCTAAAAAACAAAGAACAACTTCCAACAGGTGAGACAATATATTTCTGACTTAGACAAATTTTCCGACGATGCGGAAATCTTCTATACCTGGTGTTCCGAGTCAAATTGTTTATTTTTCCACTATTTCAAAAATTTCAAATCATTTCTGAATCTTTCCGTTGAATATTTCTGGATGACGGTCTTTTCTACTCCTTATTCTAATAATGGGGAATTCACCGTACTCCACCGGATAATAACTTTATGGCCCGGGAGTCCCGACAGCCATTTTGGCTAAATTGAGCGTCTATTCTCCCACCTTGGAGGATTTATTTGGTTTCTTCCCCCATAAAAGGTCGTGCCAACTCTATGGGAAACAGTTGCGATGGGGGACAATTCATCTGCCTAGGTTGCAGGGCATGCTGCCTCACAACGTGGAATTCTCTCGAAACTTGTTCCTCTACCACTCGTTTCGCCGATACGTTTCGGCAGCCACGTGAACAATATTTGAGGGAATCCAGAAGCACCTTCGTCTGTGGCTCTGCACCATCTGGAATTTCACAAGTCAGAAATACGGCGCGAAAGCTCGTTGATTGCAACGAGTCCTTGCCTTGGGCAGTTACTTTACCTTTTGGCCATGGCTCCACAAACTCCCATGGAAAAGGGTGCGTCCTGAGAGAGACCGACTGGTTGGTCCTGTGGATGTCAATGAAAGCTGAATTGGGGGTGAAAAGCTCGTGTGCCGGAACAACACACAATCATTGAGGCTTTCGCGGCCATTGCGGCAGAGATGAAAGACCAGGGATCCTCGAAAAAATCTCACTGGTCCATATCTCCCATGTGTCTGGGACCACATTTCCCGATTTATTTGGTATGTGTGGTTAAACCCAGCACCCCCGCTCAAACGAATGGCTGGACAGGGTACGCTTCTCTCCTACCGTTGGGTTTCAACGAACGGTCTCCGTCCTTTCCGATAACCCTGACCCTGCTTGCGTTCTGATGCCCGTGGTCCATAGAATCACTGACCTCCTGAAGCGATGGACTCTTGGCACGCTCTCAAAGGTGAAATAAGCAAGACCCACTTACCATATTCCCGGATGAGGTCACCTATCGCTTTTCAGCGTACCTCTCGAAAAAATGTGAGGAATTGCCCATCAAGTAAAGAAAGCATGGATTACCGCCTCTCAAATTCCTCTAATCATCTCTATACATTTTCCGGCTAGGCACTTCTCAGCTCACCCAATTGTCTTTTTCTCTCCACTCCTAATTTCCACAAGTACCGCACTCGTCCCGACAAGTATCCAAAACAGATAGGAATGGCTTCCTCCGAAGCTGTCCTCAAAGAAAATACGGATGGAAAATCCAAGAACCATCAGAAATACTCCCATCTGTAACCACCGA
>DOFS01000499.1:2532-2683 GCA_003523945.1 Nitrospiraceae bacterium
AACCAAAGAAACAAGACCAGCCCTGGCAATCCCGTCCCCGTGACCACCATGAGATACCAGTTATGCGGTTTTTCCGGAATATCAGGAATTCCGAGATTCACTGCTTCCAATTCAACAATATTTTGCCCGTGACGTTTTTCTAAAATAGGTA
>DOFS01000051.1:0-842 GCA_003523945.1 Nitrospiraceae bacterium
TATAGGCGATCCGAGACTGCTTCGCTCTTTCGAAGTTATCGCGACTTTCAATGATGAGGTTCGGAATGATTGTCCCAAGTAATGTCACTAAAAACCCAATGCCAATGGCTGACAATGCATCAAAGTAGAGACGCCGCTGCGCCATGTCCGTCGTTGGATTGGTTATCCATAAACAGGTGACAATTACTAAGGCCGATACCGCCACCAGTGTCGCAATACATAGGATCGTCTTGAATCACTACCCACCTCCCGCGATCAAAGTCCTAGGGAGCGAATTAGCAGATTTTAAACTGGTCCATATAAGAGAAGGATCTTCGTTTTCATGTCCATATCACCTATCATCGTTTCTCCGAAACAAGACCCGATCATCGGTGCAATTTCAGTGAGTTGGTGTCCTTGTGACCATTGATCTTGGCAAGATTGGTGGATGGTAAAAAATAACCTGCTTTCGTGGCATCAAGAAGGACCTACTATGCTAGAAGATAATTGGAGAATTTTTCGTCAATCAACGAAATATGTCAAGTTGGGAATCTGCTGAAATGGCAAAGCAAGAGGCGAGAAACTTCTGGTGGGCATCTTTCAATTTCAAGAGTGGCAATCAAACCCTTGCAGGTATTAGCAAATCCCGCACGCTTACCGTATCAAGCAATTTAGAGAAGAGAATCGACAGTATTGGCTCTGTTCGCATTTGCTTCGATAACTTCTCGGCCCGAAACTCTTAACAACAGATTTATTCCCAGGCCTGCCACCAGGCCTAGATGCCGGGTCTCGTCCTAGCTTCCGCGAGTGGACATCCGAAGGTGTATCAATTAAAAAAGGATTCTATAGATAATTGAGTGGAA
>DOFS01000051.1:1030-3394 GCA_003523945.1 Nitrospiraceae bacterium
GCCCCTGCCTGGTGTGTTAGCCAAACTGATGTCCCCACCATGATTGCGAACAATGGAGCGGGCAATGGCCATACCAAGGCCGATGCCCCCGGTTTGTGAATTGCGGGATTCCTCCAATCGTACAAATGGATGAAAGACCCGTTCAAAATCCTTTTCGGGAATTCCCGGACCGTCATCTTGCACGGCAATCCGGAACTCCGTGTCGTCATGCTGAAGCGTGACTCCGGCCCGACCTCCATAGCTCACGGCATTTTCAATCACATTTCGAAGAGCCCGTTTGAGACTGGTGAACCGGCAGGTATAGGGCGTTTTGGGGGCGCTCTCGAATTTCACATCCATGCCCATATCAGCCAGATCCTGGCAGAGGCTGTCGATTAAAGCGCTAAGATCGACTGAGCGGGATATTTCCCTGGAGGCCTCATCGCGGGCAAAAGCCAGCGTGGCTTCCGTCATCCGTTGCATGTCTTCCAATGTGTCCAGCATCTTGCCTTTTGCTTCCTGGTCCTTCATGAGTTCGACCTGAAGTCGAAGAGAGGTAATGGGACTGCGTAAATCGTGGCTGATAGCCGCCAACATTCTCGTGCGATCCTGGATAAACCGTTGAAGACGTTCGTACATGCGGTTAAACGCACGGATAGTCTGCCGGATATCAGCCGGACCGTCTTCGGGAATGGGCGTGATGGATGCCCCCCGACCGACCTGCTCGGCCACTTCCGACAGTTTCTTCAACGGTCGCGTGAGGCGTTGCAGCATGAACACGACAATCAGACAAATACTGCCCCCGGCTAACCCCATCGAAATCAACGTTGGCAAAGCCCATCGACCCAGGGAGGGGGTGATCCCCATACCGACATTGAGCCACCGGCCGTCCTGTAGACGCGCGGAAATCAGCAGCCCCGGTGCGTCAACCTCTGAGAGCGGGAGAGGAAAGGACGGTCCGGATTTTTCACTTCCTAATGTGGAATGCCGGGTGCCTTGGGGAGCTTCCCCCATGGTCCTTTTCCAGGACCCGTCCTGTTCCGGAAGCATAAACCGCAACTCAGACACTTCATTTTTTTTCAGCAACTCCTTGAGACGGTTGATCCACTCATGGTCGCTCTGTTGCAGACCCTGAGGAATTTGACTGGTATCCGACAACCAGTAGTACAACTTTCGTGAACTGGTGGCTTGGACCATGCGATCGTGCAACCCGGATGGGCTGTGTTCAATAAGATCGATCAGAGAAGCGGTTCGCTCGAGAATTTGAGTACGCTCGACTGATCGAATAGCCGCTCGACGTTCATCGGTAAAAATAAGAAAGTTGGCAACCTGCGCAATAATGAGAGAACCCAGCAAAAGGCCGATCATCTGGCTGGTCAGGCGCTGCGGCCACCAGCATCGGGCGATGGTCCGGATGGGTTTCATTGCAAAGTGACCTCAGCCGTGAACGTGTATCCGCCGCCCCATACGGTTTTAATCAAGGTTGGGAGCTTGGGATCAATTTCAATTTTTTTTCGCAACCGGCTAACCTGGTTGTCGATACTGCGATCAAACACATCACCGGCGCGATGCCGGGTGAGATCCAGCAATTGATCACGAGTCAATACGATGTGTGGATGATTGACAAATACCCTCAGCAAAACGAATTCCCCGGTGCTGAGCGGAATGGCCACGCCATCTTCCCCGATGAGCTCTCGTTGGGACAAATGTAAGATCCATCGGTCAAATCGAATGGTTTTTTCCGCAATTCGCCGTTCCTTCCAGGGCAGACTATTGGCACGCCGGAGCACGGATTTGATTCGTGCTAACAATTCCCTGGGATTAAACGGTTTTACGACATAATCATCCGCGCCCATTTCCAACCCGATCACGCGATCCGTGTCTTCGGCCATGGCCGTGAGCAAAATAATAGGAATGTCTTTTGTTGCACGTAAATGACGACAGAGGGAGAGACCGTCTTCTCCCGGCATCATGATATCCAGAACGACGAGGTCGATGGCGCTGGTCTCGAGAATTTTCCTGGCTTCAGCCGCGGTTCCGGCGGTACTCAGTCGAAAGCCCTTTTGGGTGAGATAGGTGGAGAGCGGATTGCGAATATCCGGCTGATCATCAACAACAAGTACATGCGGTAAAGAATCCATATGGCTCCTGAAGCACACCCTTCATCAGTATTATGACGCCCGCACCGGGAGTGAGGGAAGAAAAATTGTATCAAAGTTTGTCAAAGCGGAATTCTGGCAGGATTTCTTACAAAAAAGAAGGATTTGGGGAATTTTCCGGGAACTATCCTGGGTATACTGACCGAATAGAACCCTCAAAGAGGAAAAACCGGTTCACCGGATCGTTGTGTCGGCAAACTCCTGTAGAAAAAACATCTCATGTATC
>DOFS01000582.1:0-1755 GCA_003523945.1 Nitrospiraceae bacterium
ATCTCGGTCGCTCAAGAACACGTGGCCACGGCCATCACCCAATATGTGATGGCCAATGTATATACCTGTGCCAACCCTTCACAACCCTCTCAAGGGAAAGGGGTCATCACCGGTGTGGAAGGTGAGCTGCATCAAATTGGATCCCACATGGTTGCCGACATGTTGGAATTGCAGGGATGGGATATTCGATTTTTAGGAGTCAATATTCCCCACCAGGCCATTCTACAATGTATACAGGATTTCCAACCGGCACTTGTCGGGATCTCTGCGACCATGGTTTTAAAAATTCCGGCTGTTAGAGATTTGATCAAAGACATTCGAAATCATTTCCCTTCCGCCGCCACTCCCCGCATCCTGGTTGGAGGATCAGCCTTTCGAACGCTCCCGGATGTCTACCGGGAAATTGGAGCCGATGAATTCGCGCCTGATCTACGGTCCTTAACGACCATTTTGTCATGATGGAAACGGATCAATGGTCTTAGTCATATCCCGATTTAAGGTGGCAAACGGGCTTGAGAGAAACGTGGTCGAGGCCTTTCAAAAACGACCACGGTTAGTCGAGGCCGTTCCGGGCTTTTTAGGGATGGAAGTCTACACACCTCACTCAGACCAAACCATTTTCCATCTGGTGACCCGTTGGACGGACCGTGAAACATTTCATGCCTGGCATAAAAGCCCTGAACATCGTCTTTCTCACCACATGCTTCCAGCCGGTCTCAAGTTGGACCCTTCGGTGACGCAAATTCTTGAACTGGAGCGCCTCCCTCAAACGGGACCACAAGGTGAACTTCAAGATTTTCTGGGAGATTCCATTTTGCTCCTGGAGGCGTTTCTTTCTCAAACCGATACCATCGTATATTGTGTGATTGACCCTGACGGACGCTTTCAAGTTTATAATGACGTACTGTTGACTAAGCTCAAAATATCCGGAAAAGAATTAGGCACCAAAACCATCCGGGATTTCCTTACAACCGCCGATCAGCACCGCCTTCAGCAAATCCTTGAAAATGAAAACTCCAACCAGCACCACCGGCTCCACGTCAATTTCCTCGATTCTTGCCAGAACCCTCACACATTCGACTGCCTGGTTCAAAAAAATTCTTCTCGAGCCATCATTCTCATTGGAGAAGAGCCGGAAAAATTCAACCAGCGTGCGTTTGTGGAACTCATGCAGATTCAAAATGAGATGACGGTCAAGATACGGGAGGAGGTCAAGAGCGGAGGCCGGCTCTCTGAAAACAATACCTACTTGACACAGCTCGTCACCGAACGGACCAAAGACCTGGTTGACCACCAGGAACAATTACGTGCCATATTGGTGAAATTAGCCCTTGTCGAGCAACGCGAACGCCAAAATTTGGCAAATGACTTACACGATTACCTTGCCCAAATGCTTATCGCCTGCAGGCTCAAGCTCCACCAAATAGACCAGAAGAACAGTCCTCCGTCCTATTCCACATTGATTCAAGAGGTTGACGGGATCATCGATCAATCATTGACGTTCACACGAACATTGATCGCTGATTTAAACCCAGACATACTGCACCACCAGGGATTACTGGCTGCACTCGACTATCTTTCCGAAGATATGCAGCGCTTTGGGTTACAAGTGGCCAGACCTCAGATAATCCCACCCGTGAAGGTCGCAGACGATATTAGCGTGGTGGTCTATAAGACGGTGCGGGAGTTACTGTTCAACGTATTGAAGCATGCAGGGGTCACCCACGCATCGTTACATTGGGAATGTCCTTCGGA
>DOFS01000582.1:1940-4195 GCA_003523945.1 Nitrospiraceae bacterium
GGACATCTTGGCCTCTTCTTTTATCGGGAACGTATAAGAGCCTTAAAGGGACAATTTGATATTAGTTCCACCCCCCAAATGGGGACGACCGTCACCATCATAATTCCTTCCTCCCTGTAAAAATCTTCACCCTTGCTGCACAGATCCTAAAAACGCCACAATAGGTTCATTCGGCGTTAAACGTTCAAAAGAAAGTTGTCGCTTCAAGGGTTTTGCTTAGTTGGCCATTGGCCCCGCTCTCGTTACAGTAAATAATTCTGGGTCACCTTGACCGCACATTGAGGGTACATCAGGTTCCACCACTGAATGTAGACACTTCAGCAATGAAAACCGGTGTCACTTTTTCCTTAGAGATACGGATTGGAATTTGCAGATTTTTTTGGCTAACCCCCTATTAAACAATATGAACGCAATTAAACGGGCACGTATATTTTTAGTTGATGATCATGTTCTTGTTTTGGAGAGTTGCAAAAAATTGCTTGAACCCCATCATGACATTGTTGGGGAGGCCCATGGCGCAAGTGATTTGGTCAGCCAAATCCGACAGTCAAAGCCCGACATACTCCTCATGGACATTTCCATGCCGGATCAAAACGGGTATGACGCGGCTCGATTGTTAAAAGCGGCATATCCTTCATTAAAAATCATTTTTGTTTCCATGCATTTGGAACCCACCTTCATCATGGAGGCGTTTCGATCCGGCGGAGAGGGTTATGTTCCGAAACAAACGGCAGGGAGCGAATTATTATCGGCCATCCAACAAGTTCAGGAAAAACAGCGATATCTCTCTCCCTTGATTTCTGAGGAGGTACAAAATGCTGTTCTTGCCCAGATGGATGGCATACCGGGCACCGAACTATCCGGAAAATTGACTCCCAGACAGCAGGAGGTGTTAAAACTAGTGGCTCAAGGTTTCTCGGCCAAGGACATCGCGAACATGTTGACGATTTCTCAAAGCACCGTGGCGTTTCATAAAATGCAGATTGTGCAGGCGTTAGGGCTCCATTCCAAGGCCGATCTCACGAAATACGCTATTAAGTTAGGAATCTCTCCCCTTGAATAGGAGATGAGCGCAGATTAGCCTTTTAAATTGAAGTGGCGCTTCTAATCGCTGAAAGGTGTCAGAAAAAAAGTGGAAGAAAAACCGCAGGGTGGAACGCAGGAAGAATAGGAACTGTGCCAGTCATTAAATGGAAATAATTCCGTTGGCAATAGCATATTTGGTGAGTTCGGAGGCCGTCTTGAGCCCCAATATTTGCATAATCCTGGTCTTATGAAATTCCACGGTTTTGACGGCCAGATTTAAAATGACCGCAATGTCTTTATTGGATTTTCCCTCAGCCACCAATTGGAGTATTTCCACCTGTCGTTGGGTTAAGGAGGGAGTCTCTGCCTGAGACTTTTTCTTCGAAAGAGATGAAGGGTTGAGTGCTTGACTGACAATCCCCTGGGCAATTGAGGGGGAAACATAAGTACGTCCCTGAAAAACTTCCTTAATGGCAAACACCAACTCTGCCGTCGCAGATTGTTTTAAAATATACCCCACCCCCCCGGCTTTGAAGGCTTCTTGAACAAAATGTTCTTCGGAATGCATGGTGAGAAAAATCAATTTGGTCTGGGGTTCACATTTTTTAATTTGTCGGGCAGCCTCCAATCCATTCAACAGGGGCAATGAAATATCAATAATCGCAATGTCCGGTGTATGTTTCTTGACGGCTTGAACTAATGCATGACCGTCTACAACGGTCCCCACCAAGGTGAAATCCGTTTCCAGCAGTTTGGTCAGCCCCTCACTTACCAGGACGTGATCCTCAGCTAAAAGTACCCGTGCTTTGCTCATGTCTAAAGAAGAATGATGAATAAATTTTTAATATAAGAAAAATAAAGAGAGGTATTATGAAAGAATCACTCGAATAAGTCCACAATGAGCATCCCTATCGGTTCCATCTTGGCAAACCTCAATGATTGACCCTAGGGCTTGATTACGGTCGTTACCAACGTGGGGATCAGCCAATCAGAACCGTATTGCCACGTTCATCTCAAGTCAGAAAGGAAGATTGCGGGATTTTAGGGATAGGAGGACGTGTTGGGGGAGGAGTGGGTGGTTCTGGGGGAGGAGTCGGAATCGGTCCCGGATTGGGGAAAGGGTCAGGGTTGGGGTTGGGATCAGGATTCGGGATTGGATAGCCATCTCGTGACATGGATTCTGGCAGGGACCAGCCAAGATTTATAGGGTTGTTCATGGTTATCCCTCC
>DOFS01000498.1 GCA_003523945.1 Nitrospiraceae bacterium
CTCATCTATTATCTGGTGGCGAACATCTTTAGAAGCCAAGGAATAGTCAATCTAGCAGACGTTTCTTTAAATCTCATGCTCTTAATATGGACCTGTATTGCCTTAACCGTTTCTGTATATTTATATGAACGGTTACATCGTGCTGAATTTGAAGCACGTATGAAATTGCTAGAACTGGATCGACTAAAAAGTGAATTTTTTGCCAATGTGAGCCATGAACTTCGCACTCCACTATCCTTAACCTTAGGAGCCTTTAAGGAATTAAAAGGCATATCTTTAGACTCCAAAGTTCAAGAATTAGTCCAACTTGGTTTGCGTAATGGATCGCGGCTTTTATTTCTTATTAATGAACTCTTGGATCTCGCTAAATTTGATAGTGGGAAACCCAAACTCGATAAGCGATTTTTTGATCTTTCAGATTTAGTCCGTGGCGTTGGCGCCAGCTTTCAATCCACTCAAGGTCGAAGGATTCATTATCGTGGACTCTCGAGTCCCGTACCTATTGAGGGAGATCCTCGTCAACTTAGAAAGGTCATTTATAACCTGTTGTCCAACGCGTTCAAATTTAACGATCCAAAAGAGGGACAAGTTTGGATTAAGTTGAGCGAGCAATCTAAAAGTCTGCAATTGGAGTTTGAAGATAATGGCATGGGCATCCCTCATGCACAGTTGGATAAGATCTTTGATCGATTTTCTCAAGTCGAAAGTCAGGCGACTCGGCGGTTTGAGGGGACTGGGATCGGATTGGCTGTGGTAAGAGAGATTATTCAGCTCCATGAAGGAACCATCACAGTTGAAAGCAATTTGGGGGAAGGTTCAACCTTTACAATTTCCCTTCCACGAGGAAACGCGAGCTTGTCAAATTTAAGCACGCTCGAAGAAGAGGAATTTTTTGACTTAATGGAGGAAAAAGGCGAGCAGCAGACCTCCATCGTACCTATTGGAAGTGCTGGAGCGTTGGCCACCGATTTTCCCATGGTGCTTGTGGCAGATGATAATTCAGACATGCGAGGATATTTACAAAGAGTTTTGGCCAATCATTACCGACTTTGTTTGGTCAAGGATGGCCAAGAGGCCCTAGAGTTGGCTAAGGACATCCGCCCAGATTTAATCCTCACCGATATGATGATGCCGCGAATGAGTGGCGAGGAATTGTTGAAAGCTGTCCGAAATGATCCATCCCTGGCCGCAATACCTGTGATTTTCCTAACTGCGCGAGCAGAAACGGAAGCCAGAGTGGAAAGTTTTGAAGGAGGCGCGGACGATTACATCCAAAAACCATTTGAGGAGAAGGAAGTTCTTGCCCGTATCAACAACCTGATAAGGTCCCGTAGAACAGAAGCCAGGCTTCTTGAACTTCAAAAAAAGAAGCTGTCTCGGTTCCTTCCCGCACACGTGGGCGAATTGGTTTTGTCAGGAGACGCTGAAAATGTTCTCATGGGTCACCGGAAGGAGATAACGGTTCTATTCATCGATCTGCGTGGGTTTACGGCCTTTGCGGAATCGACAGAGCCGGAGGACGTCATGGGACTCCTCAGTGAATTTCAGGGCGAAATGGGGAAAATCATTACTAAGTATCAAGGCACATTGGAGCGATTCACGGGAGATGGCATGATGGTCTTTTTTAATGATCCTCTGACAGTTCCGAATCATCAAGTGATTGCAGCGCATTGTGCTCTTGCTATGAAAAAACGGATTAAAGATTTGAAGGAAAACTGGGAAAAGTGTGGATTCGAGTTGGGGGCAGGAATCGGGGTTGCCACAGGTTTTGCCACATTGGGAGTTATTGGATTTGAGGAACGTTGTGACTACACGGCTATTGGGAGCGTTACGAACCTAGCTGCTCGCCTGTGCGCGGAAGCACATCATGACCAAATATTGGTGCCTGAACGATTCAACCATGAAATAAGTTATTCCATTGACTGTGAACCAGTGGGGAAAATGAAATTAAAAGGATTTAGAAAACCCATTCAGGTCTTTAACATTCTTTGTCCCAGGATTATATGACTAGAAAATTCGTGGTTTGATGGTCTTTCCTTAGGGCGAAGTTGAGAAAAAAACAGCTGAGTGATCTCTTCATACTGAAAAACCTTGCCAATATTATCCATGTTTTGGCCGCCAGGCAGATGGGTATTTGATTTCACCATCTACCAACATCGCTATTTAATCACTGGAATTTAAAATTTTGGACCGATGATTGTAGCCAAGCGTGCCTCATGATTGCCCAGAATTCAACCCAATCGAGTCCAGTGGTCTAAACCCTGATGGGAGGAAATTTAGGCCAACGTCCCGAATACGGACGAATGATTCTTTCAAAGGCGTGAACAGAGCAGGTGATGTAAAGTCAGTAGGGGTGCGGAAAAAAAGTGTTTTCCGTTGAAGGCTCGGATAGATGCTTTATAAAGAAAAACCTGTTTTGGCATGTGTTTCTGACTCCAATGTGATTCCAAAAAAAAATTTCGTACAAAAAAGGTACTTACCTTTTTCTGATGAACCTATTTCGCAACAAACATCTGGGAATCTAATTAATAATTTTGACAAGGTCACAAAATTCTTCTACGAATATCTTACATGGTAGAGAACGGGTTGAAGCTTGTATTGTGAGTGTTTGCCAAGCACAGCTCATAGGGCCGGTGCTGCATGGGCTTCCCTAGTTTGAGTTAGATGAACTTATGTTGATGGACATGTTCGGATTGTGATTGTGCGCAAGGAATGCGTTGCGTAATTGCGGAGATATTCCATTGCTGGGCGCGGAGCCATATAGGATTTGCTAAAAATATCTGAAATGCGATTTGAAAAGTTTTAAAACTAAAACAATAACATGCTGGTGAAATATCCGTTCATGGTGAACACGTCGGATTTCATAAACTTCCTCGTCCCTCCTTGTGGGAGCGCGAAGCAAAAAAACGGTATCTAGGTGAAACTGCTATTCCTGGCTGTGGGGGAGAGGTTTGTTGGAGGAAGCGTCCGCCCCCTCTGATGCCCGTTGTTCGAGGCGAATTCTTGCCTCGGCAAGATCCAGATGACTGAGAACCCCTACCGGCCTGGATTGATCATCCAGCACCGGGGCCTGTTTCACATCATTCATGTACAACACCCGTAAGGCTTCTCGCACGGTCTGGTCTTCACGGAGGGAGGCGACCTCCTTCTTGCCGATCGTCCCGACGGGCTCATGGAAATCCTGACCATGGGTCATGGCGCGATAGAGATCCGTTTTGGTCACAATGCTTGACACTTTTCCCTCCGTATTCACGATGGGCAACAAGGTCTGTGAACCATTCCCAAAGGCCAGGATCGCGTCGTCGATCGTGGCGGTTTCGGGCAGTCCTGGTGCGGACTGTTTCATTATG
>DOFS01000535.1 GCA_003523945.1 Nitrospiraceae bacterium
TCTTTTATTTGCGAAGATCGCTATATCCGGGTAGAAAACGCTGATACTCCCTTCACCAATCAATATGAACCCGGGCAGATTCTGAGACTCCCGATTGCCCATGCTGAGGGAAATTACTATACCAACCCTGTCACATTGTCCGCTTTGCAGGCCAATGCGCAAATCGTGTTTCGGTATTGTGATCGCGAAGGCCGGGTGACGTCTCAAACTAATCCCAATGGATCGTTGGATAACATTGCGGGAATTCGTAACGCGGCGGGCAACGTCCTTGGTCTGATGCCTCATCCGGAACGAGCCGCAGAGCCCCTTCTTCATAATGAGGATGGGGTGTGTCTTTTTCGATCCATGATTTCAGCATTAATTAAGCACAAGACCCCTCAACCTGTGTAAGGGACTCACCTCAATCAGCAAGGTCGCCCCTTAGGTTCTCAAGGCCAACATGGAAGTTTTTCCGGGAATCACGATGACCCCAGACACTTGTCAAGGAAAACCATGTGTGGCAGGCACCGACGTTGACGTGGCTACCGTGGTCGGAACACTTGGCATCGGAAAATCATTTACTGATGTTCAGGAAGCATTGAACCTGACATATGAACAGGTGCTCACGGCATTGCGATATGCCTCGTATGTCACGGATCATTTACCTCTTCGCCTACCACCAGGCCTTAAACCATAGGACAGGATGACCGTGTCTATGGTAGGTTCTCTCTCATTGAAATGAGTGGGTGTCCGCATTTTCACGCACATTTTCGTGAGCGTTACCAACAGAACCACGTTGGTTCGTTTCAAAATTATCTGCGTCACATATTTACATTTACTTCTCTCATTCCATTTTTACCAATCGGGGAGAGATCTCCATATATAATGAGTTGTTTGCCATGACCCAGAAATCAAAAGGCTTGTCGCACATCCCCCTTACCCCGCAAATCATACAACAACATGGACTTTCTGAGGAGGAGTATCAGCAGATTCTCAAACATCTTGGTCGTGAGCCTAACCTCACTGAGCTGGGTATCTTTTCCGTGATGTGGAGTGAACACTGCAGTTATAAGAGTTCCCGCATACATTTGAAGCGATTTCCGACTGAAGGGGAGCGTGTGGTTCAAGGGCCTGGGGAAAACGCGGGCGCCGTGGATATTGGAGACGGGCTTGCGGCGGTTTTCAAAATGGAATCGCACAATCACCCGTCCTATATTGAACCGTTTCAAGGAGCGGCAACAGGTGTCGGAGGGATCCTGCGCGATATTTTCACCATGGGAGCTCGTCCGATTGCCTTATTGAATTCACTGCGATTCGGCGAGTTAGACCTTCCCAGGAATCAACATATCCTCAAGGGAGTCGTCTCTGGCATTTCTTCCTATGGAAACTGTATGGGAGTGCCGACCGTGGGAGGGGAGATCACGTTTAACGATATTTATTCAAAGAATCCCCTGGTTAATGTTTTTTGTCTGGGTATCGTAAAAAAAGATCGTCTCCTGCGAGGATTAGCCAAAGGTGCCGGGAATCAGGTGCTATACATCGGTGCCAAAACAGGACGGGACGGCATTCACGGGGCAACCATGGCCTCTGACAGTTTTGATGATGCTTCTGATAAAAAGCGTCCAAATGTTCAAGTTGGCGATCCCTTTTTAGAGAAACTCTTACTTGAAGCGTGTCTTGAATTTTTAGAGCAGGACCTGTTGGTCGGGATTCAAGACATGGGAGCTGCGGGGCTGACCAGCTCGTCCTGCGAAATGGCCTCACGGGCCGGCACCGGCATCGACATGGACTTGGCCAAAGTCCCCCGGCGTGAATCGCACATGACTCCTTATGAAATTTTGCTGTCCGAATCCCAGGAAAGGATGTTACTGGTGGCTCAACCAGGAAAGGAAGAGTCTGTTCTTGCGATCTGCCGGAAATGGGGAATTGATGCTGCCGTTGTCGGGCAGGTGACGGAAGACGGGATTCTTCGCATCAGAGAGGGCCATGAGATAGTGGCTGAAATTCCCGCTCACGCCCTCGCTGAGGAAGGTCCACGCTATGAACGCCCTGCTGTACCCCCTCACTATCAGGAGTTTTTGCAATCCTTAAATATTGATACGCTTCCAGACGTAAAAAATCCTGCTGAGGTGTTACTGCAACTCTTAGCTTCGCCAACCATTGCGAGCAAACGTTGGGTGTTTCGGCAATATGACCATATGGTGGGAATCAATACCGTGGTGTGCCCGGGTTCCGATTCTGCCGTGGTTCGCATTAAAGGGACCAAAAAAGCCCTGGCCATGACGACGGACGGCAATAGTCGATTCTGTCTGCTAAATCCCTATTTAGGAGGTGGCCTGGCCGTTGCGGAAGCCGCGAGAAATCTGGTCTGTGCCGGAGCCCAACCTATCGGGGTGACCGACTGTCTAAATTTCGGCAACCCAGAGCGTCCTGACATCATGTGGCAATTTATCATGGCGATCGAAGGGATCGCCGACGCATGTCGAACATTCAAAATTCCGGTAGTCAGCGGGAACGTCAGCTTTTATAACGAAACGAATGGCCTGTCCATTTATCCAACTCCAATTTTGGGAATGGTCGGACTTATTGAGCGTCCTGAAGACATTACCACTCAATGGTTTAAGCAACCAGGCGATCATATTCTTTTATTGGGAGAGACCAAGGAAGACTTAGGCGGGACGGAATACCTCAAGGTCATTCATTCTCGTGAACAAGGTCATCCCCCTTGGTTGGATCTTGATCGGGAGAACGCCCTTCATTCCTGCCTACTTGCATTAATCCAAAAGGGGCTTGTCCAATCAGCGCATGATTGCTCAGAAGGTGGATTACTCGTTACACTAGCAGAGTGTTGTCTCACGCATCCCGCCGCTCAATTTGGGGCAACCCTGATGTTGAAACAGCATCGCTTGCGGCTAGATGCCTTGCTTTTTGGAGAAAGTCCCTCCCGGGTTGTCGTCTCAATTCAACCGGAGCACCTCAAGCAGGTAATGGAATTGATTCAAGGTGCAGGCGTGCCGAACACAGAATTGGGCCGAGTCACACAAGGCAATATGGACATCACCGTTCGCGGAGACAGTGACCAGACAGTATGTCAGGTAAGTATGTCCGTTTCCGAAATGGCAGACCAATGGCACCACGCTCTCGCAAGACAACTCGGAGCCGAAGCATCATGATCATGATTTATTCTTTGCCATTTTTGAAATTGTGGGCTTTCATTGTTGATCCAGACGGTCTGATATGGTTGAGGACGTCATGAGAAAGTTACCGATGGTACGGGGCATGGCTTCGCCAGATGGGTTTCATGAGGAATGTGCCGTCTTCGGAATTGCGGGGTCGAAGGAAGCCGCCAATCTTACATACCTAGGCCTCTATGCGCTACAACATCGAGGGCAGGAAGGCTCCGGTATTGTGTCTTCGGATGGGGAGCAATTCTATCAAAAAAAAGGATTAGGCCTTGTTGCTGATATTTATTCAAAAAAAACGTTACGCGAACTCCCGGGAACAAAGGCCATCGGCCATAATCGATATTCCACGGCAGGCAGCGGACAATTACATAATGTTCAACCACTGTCGGTCAATTTCGCATTTGGCAATTTGGCGTTAGCCCACAATGGGAATTTAATTAATGCCGGAGTGCTGCGAGGTGAACTCGAAGCTTATGGGGCTATTTTTCAATCGGACTCCGATAGCGAGGTCATTATTCACCTGATCGCCCACTCTAAAGGGGATACCATCGTAAATCGGGTGATTGACGCATTGAGTCTGGTTCGAGGAGCCTTTTCGCTGGTGCTTTTAACTGATGACCATTTGATAGCGGCCCGCGATCCCTTTGGATTTCGCCCGCTGTGTTTGGGTCGTTATAAAGGCAGTTGGGTCGTGGCATCCGAGACGTGCGCATTCGATCTGATTGATGCGAAGTTCGTCCGTGAAGTGGAACCGGGGGAAATCGTCGTCATTCACGGCTCCGAACTGATCTCGTATCATCCCTTTCTTGAACGCTCGCGCGCCCAGTGTGTATTTGAATACGTCTATTTTGCGAGACCGGATTCGAAAATTTTTGGCCCGAATGCCGTGTATCCGGTTCGAAAAGCCTTTGGGCGTCAACTGGCTAAGGAATGCCCAGCGGATGCAGACATGGTCATTCCAGTTCCCGATTCCGGGGTTCCAGCGGCTTTGGGGTATGCCGAAGGAATGGGGTTACCCTTTGAGATCGGGCTAACCCGCAATCACTATGTGGGACGAACCTTCATTGAACCGCAACAAGCCATTCGACATTTTGGGGTGAAGCTCAAACTGAATCCGGTTCCGGAAGTCCTAGAAGGAAAGCGGGTGGTGGTGGTGGATGACTCCCTTGTTCGAGGCACCACCAGCCGGAAAATTGTCAAAATGCTTCGGCAAGCCGGCGCTCGAGAAATTCATCTGCGCATCAGCTCCCCCCCGGTCATCGCGCCTTGTTTTTATGGAATTGATACGCCGACGCAAAAGGAACTCATTGGATCAAAGTTCAGCATTGAAGAGGTTCGTCGTTATGTGACTGCCGATAGCTTGGGGTACCTCAGTCTAGAAGGCATGTTAGCCATGGCTCCCGGTTTTTCCCATCATTATTGCAACGCCTGTTTTACGGATAATTATCCCATCACGTTGACCAAAGCCGAGCAACTCCAACTCGGATTGTTCGAGCCGGATCAACTTTCTCACTCCTAAGTGTATTACCGTTTTGTTGCCGCCCCCAAAAATCGTATGTTAGAATTTTTCAGATGTGAAGGTTGAATCCGTAGCAGTAGGCTTTATGGTGCGCATGATCAGGAGGAACCCATGAAAAAAAATATGCGTCACGTACTTATTGCGCTAATGTTATTGTTGAGCACCAGTATCCTCGTTCAGGGGGGAAGTTTTTTTAAAGTCGGGGAGTCCGCTCCAAATTTCTCACTAACGGGAATAGATGGACGGCCTCTTTCTCTTGACCAGTTCAGAGGCAAGGTGGTTGTATTGGGACTCTTTCACATTTGCGAGCCCTGTTTAATTCAAAGCACCAATTTGCAGAGGGTCCATGAGGCCACAAAAGGCAAGCCTGTGGAGGTGGTCGGAGTCAATTCTTCTGGCGATTCCCTCGCCGATGTCCAGGATTTCCTACAAGGGTTCCCGGTCAAAGTTACTTATCCGTATCTTCTGGACCCCGAGAAGAAAACAGACAAACTCTATGGTGGAGGGAAATTCATTCCCAATGTCTATGTCATTGATCAGAATGGCCTGATCCGTTGGCAGCGTGTGGGGAATTTTTTTACTGACGGCACATTGGCCGGCCATGATGCGATCCTGCAGGAAGTGGAGAAATTATTACAGTCACCTCCTGCTCCCTCGACCATGTAGGTCGGGGACTCTATTGACGAGTATTTGAACCGATGTTAGGACACTATGGACGAACTAGAAGACGGAAAACAAAAATTCCTTGAGATCGTAAATTCCCTTGATGCGTCTGTGGAGGTTGTCATTCCGACAACCCCTTCGCGCAGTTTATTCCTCATTTCCCTTACCAGAGGACCCAATCGTAAATTCATTACCGTCCATGAAGATGACATCTTAGATCTCCCACAGGAACCTGGGGTTCAAGCCAAAACCACGGCCCTTCTTCAAGAAACTCTGGGAACCTTATGAAAACGATTCTGCCTCGTATCTCTGAATGGTCTTGTTTCTCTGAAGAAAAGGGGCTTAATTTTAATGGGCATTTATTAGCCGTGGGGGAACATCGAATATTAGTCGACCCCCCACCCATGAGCCCCACTGATATGGCCATGACGCAGCGAGGAGGGGATCCAGACTATATTATATTGACCAATCGAGACCATGAACGGGATGCCGCCAAATTTCAAAAAATTTTCAACTGTCAGGTGATGGCGCCTGAATTAGATGCCAAAGATATGACGCTTACCATTGATAAAACCTTCAAAGATGGGGAATTGCTTCCAGGTGGGATTTGGGTTGTTCAGCTTTCTCATCAAAAATCTCCGGGAGAAAGTGCCTTATTTTTGCAGCAGGGGCAAGGAGTGCTTATTGTGGGAGATGGGATCATTGGGGATCCGGAGGGAGCACTGCGACTTTTACCTCCAGAAAAATATGCCGACATCGTTCAAGCTCGTGACGGCCTTCGTCGATTATTAAAGTATTCCTTTGACAGCCTGCTGGTTGGTGATGGCACGTCCATTTTCACCGGAGCCAAGCCCTTACTTGAAAAACTGTTGGCAGATGAGTGATCCGAAAATATGAGAATCGCCTGGATTTTTTTTCACCGGTTCTGTGACCCTGAGTGAGACCCCATGGCCTGGTCTCAGTCCGCCAATCTCAATTGTTTAGGCAATCAACACTTTTCCAAAGGTTTTTATACGGAAGCCTTTCAGTGTTATGCACAAGCCTTAGAAGTTGATCGTCAAAATGGAGATCAACGGGCTTTGGCCACCACACTGGGCAACCTGGGTAATATCTGTGCCGTGAGTGGTCGTCGGGAACAAGCCAGAGCCTATTATACGGAAGTGCTTGAGCTTCAAAAAATACTTGGTGACGACCGGGGGATTAGTACGACCCTAGCCAATTTGGGGAACCTTTCCGCCGATGCAGGTGAATGGGAACGCGCCCAGGCATACTATTTAGAGGCCTTGGATTTAATGAATCATTTGTCAGATTATGCGGGAAAAGCGGTCTTACTCTCTGATTTGGGATTGGTAGCGAGAGAAACCGGTAAAGAGGAGGATGCACTAGCCTATTATCAGGAATCCTTGATCTTGATGCGTCGGGTCGGGAATGAGGCCGGGCAATCCGATGTTTTCCGAATGATGGCCAGATTGTATTTAAGTCAACGACGATTTGAGGAAGCGCAATCCTGTACATTGACCAGTCTGGACATTGCCCGGCGGCTGAAGGATGAACTTCGTATGGGTGGAGCCTGGTATGTTCTTGCCAGTTGCCATGAGGCACAAGGCCAATGGAGTCAAGCGGTGCAAAATTTAAAAAAAGTCGTTTGCATAGACCAGAAATACCAATTGCCAAAACTCGCCGAAAACACTCAGCGATTACACGCGTTAGAATCACGTATAAGCGCCAAAACCGGACACACGCATGAGTGAGTCTTCCACCCCTTCAGCTCTATGGCCTGAGGCCAAAACCTATCTTGTGAATGAAATTCAGGGGTGGTTGGATGTCCATGCCCGGGACGCACTAACCCTCCCCTTACCTGATGAAGACTGGTTGCTTGAAATCACGGCAGACGGCAAACTGGTGTGTATGGCGGGATACGACCTCGATGATATGAAAAGCATGCTTTCGGATGGGACGCCAGAAGATTTAGGTACCGACGAGCTTGCGAAACAGGCCAAATTCTATTTACAACAAACTGTTTCCAAACACCGGCCCACACTCCTCAGGCAAGGGTTCACTGAGCGAATTGAGATGAATGATTCGTATGTCGCCGCCCATTATGAGCGCCCCGTCGACTTCAAACATCTTGCTGAACTCCATCAACAAATCAAAACCTGTCTGACATGGTTCCCAAATTCACGCTAGCGATTTATCCAACTCCAAAACCTAGCCACCCATTCAATTAGCCTGATCATTGTGAGCCCGACCGCAAGTTCCATCAAATCGTTCAAACATTTTCGAGACGCTCTCTATGCCTTTCGATTGCCAAGGATCATTTTTTCCGCATTAGAGCTAAATCTGTTTACCAGGATGGACGATCGCAGTTGGACGATTCCTGAATTAGCCAAACGTGTCCGCGTGAGTCAACGTGGCCTCGCAATTTTGTGCCGGAATCTTGCCAGTGTAGGGTTATTGGTCAGGTCAGAATCGGAATATCATCTTGCCCCTTTTTCTAAACGCTATCTCCAAGAAACCAGTCCGGACTATCGAGGAGACTACCTGCTGCTCATGCAGCGTCAATGGAATGAGTGGTCTCATCTGACGGAAAGCATTCGTATCGGTCGGCCGCTGGAAAGCAAAGAACCTGAAACCACCGAATATCGACGGTCATTTTCCTGGGCCATGCATCATCGCTCTATTCAGCCGGCTAAAGATGTGGCACAACAGGTTTCTCTAAAAACGGCTCGCTCTCTTTTAGACTTGGGCGGTGGACCAGGGACATATGCCCTTGCCTTTTTAGCGCAAAATCCGAGACTTCACGCCACCGTAATGGATAGACCGGCGGCACTGGATGTCGCGCGTATGCTGGCCGAACAGACTACTTCCGGTGCCCGCTTAACCTATCAGTCGGGGGATTTTTTAACAGAACGAATTTCAGGTACGTATGATGTGGTCTGGTATTCCAATGTTCTCCATATCTATTCACCGGCAGATAACCAGAAGATATTTAAAAAAATTAAACGAATCCTCAACCCTGGTGGTCGGCTTCTCATTCAAGACACTTTTTTAGACGATCCAAATGAACTTCAACCTCTTGAATCCAATCTTTTTGCCGTTTCTATGTTGCTTTATACTGAGCGGGGCAATACCTATTCCGTACCTGATGTTCGAGAGTGGCTTCAACGGGCTGGACTCACTCGTTCACGGGTTCTTCATCTAAAAAAGGGAACAGGAGATTGGGATGGCCAACTGATTGAAGGACGTCCTCGGCGGTCCGGGTAACGGTTTTTTATGACTTCTCAAACTTCAATTCCCTGTACCCCCTACAGTCTAATTATGGCTTGTTTTCAGAGTACTTCCCTCTTGTGGTTTTTAAAAGAAACACGCTTGGTTTGAATACACAGAGCGAACCGTTCAGGAGGTATTTCAATCAAGATTGCCGGTGTTCAGACTTTGGCGCCACACCCTCAGTGAGAGAAGCTGATGTGGATGTTGGGAAACTTGGGAGATTTACAAGAAACGTGGCGCCCCCGCCTCTCACACTTTGTACCTCAATACTTCCCCGATGTTCTTGAATAATTTGGTGAGCAATTGCCAACCCCAAGCCTGTCCCTTCATGTTCCTGACTCAAATGTTTTGTGGTGAAAAATGGATCAAAGATGTGCTCTACGTCTTCAGGATCAATCCCTTTTCCGGTGTCTTGAATGTCCACTTGCACCCAATCCTTTGCCAAGCCTGATCCAATCTTTCGGGTTCGCACTGTTAACACGCCACCCTCTGGAAGCATGGCCTCCACCGCATTAAAGAACAGATTGAGGAATACTTGCTTTAATTGTTGCCGGTCGGCAAATACCCTGGGCAACCCATGTGCTAAATCGGTTTCGACAACAATCAATTCATGAGAGGGCCGAATTCTGAGCGTGTACAGACAGGATTCCACAATATCGTTGAGATCTTCTTCTTTGAGAAACGGTTCCATCGGTTTGGCATAGTCCAAGATCTCCCGAGTCAGCCTTTCAATTCGAAACACATCTTCTTTGACGACCTTACTGAATCGAACGAGAAACTGCTCATCATCCTTCCGCTCGGGTGCCAGATCTACAAAGGCTTTGATTGACGTCAGGGGATTTCTAATTTCGTGGGCCAATCCGCCGGCCATGGTTTCAAGGGAGCGAAGCCGATCAGTTCGACGAACTAATGATTGGGAGCGCTTGAGCTCCTCATACAGCAAGGCATTGTCTAACGCGACCGAAGCTTCTTGGGATAAGGTTGTTAATAAATCCAGATCTTGGGTCGTATAGCCGCCTCCACTTTTCATATTAGGCCCGAACACACAAAATCCTAACAGCCGTGTTTTGTTGACCAAGGGCAAACAGACTTCTGTCCCAATGTGAGCCAGTTGCGCAATAACGGCTTCGGAGTCAGAGTTGATGGTAGTAAGTTCCAACTCATTGATGACAAAACAGGACGTGCCTTGTCTCCACATTTCTAGCAGGGTAGGGGTTTTATTCAAATAGAGGACAGGAAGATCTGTGGTGGATTTTCCAAAACTGGAGACCGGACGATAATCCTGACCGCTGGAACTTCGTAAATATAAGACGCCCCATTGCAGACCTAATGTGGGACAAATGGATTCCACGATCGTCGCCGTCAAATCTTTTAATTCTAGAATCGAGACGAGTGACTTCGAAAAATGCACCACGGTTTCATGTCGGTTATATCGTTCCTTAAACAGTGATTTCGTGATTAAGGTTTTGGCTTCGCGTTTCAAGGATGATGCGGCAAACACCAGGACAAGCAACACACCCAGTTCCACAAAAGAATAGGCTATATTAAATTGCCCAAAATACAGACTTTGGCCCAGGAGGAGGATCGGATAGGCTGGGAAAGCCACCAGTGCTAACAACAGGCTTCCCGTAATGCCTCGTTCAACAGCCGTCCCGAGATCCATGAGCCGGTATCGCAGGAGCGTATAAGCCACCACTGACGTATAGACAGTCAGAAGGATTGTCCCGTTGGGGGGGATCTCAATCCCATACCAGAGCGGAAACGTGGTCATCCCTCCTACATACGCAATCACAGATCCGATGGTGAGGAGGAAAAATCGTGAGCGTTCAGGTCCCGTCCTGGTCCGTGCTCCTTGATAAAGCAACCACGTTCCGTAAATAGTCGATAGACCGAATCCCATCAGATAGGCATGAAAAAACGGTCCAGGTTTCGGCCAAAAGAGAAACTCACCGATATGGTGTACATCGGCCACAAAATAGGAGGTAAAATTCGCGAAGAAATAAATAAAACTGGCTCCCCATCCAAGACGGATAAGCCATCTATGCCGTTCCACATCATCCAATAAGGTCAGGACATGCCACAGGTAGGCTGGCGGAAGAAAGATTGCTCCGGCCATTAACAATCGAACAAAGAAAAGGGCAAGATCGTGAGAAGAAGAAAGCTGCCAGGCGCAATACCCATACCCCCATATGGCGGCAGCTAAACAATATAGAGCATAGGCTTGATGCTTAGGGCAGCGGGGGTTTTTGGCGAAAATAATAAGGCCGGATGCCGTGGCGGCGAGGCCATTCAGGAGACCACTGAACGCGTAAAAATTCACGTCTAAGACAACGACAGATAATAGATCACGTCAGATCTTTGGCTATGTGCCCACTTCAAGGTCTATTGGACAATAAATGCATGCAGATGTCAAAAGAAATAATAACTTACGAAGGAAAAACACACCTTCCTGCCTCTTCTTGGCTGGCACAGCTGCGTGCACAACATGCCTGAACAATGTCCTATTGAGTTATCAAATTGGGCCGGGCGGCATTTCAGGAACATGTTCCCAGAGTAGGTGCTAGGCCACCTGTTTTAGGAGCACTGGCAGCCGGTTCAGTATTGGCTCCCGTTCTTCATTCTGGATATTCGGCCGTTGCACTTGCGTGCGAGCAGCGGGTTTGTCCATAACAATGAGATACGCTTGTCCGGCAAACGTTGAAAAAATACCCCCATTTATAGACCCCAGGGTGGCGACGATCGATTGCCATTGCCTTCGATCAAAAAAGCAAAATTGTCCTTCCTTTTCGGCCTGTCGAATTTTCCCGTAATTATTCAACAAGTCCCGGGCCTCTTCTCGTTGCTGTGGGAGTACGGCATTGCTGACCAGACTCTGATAAATGCCGGAAAAGTCCCCATTCGGCTTTAAATTAGAAATGACCATTCGTCCACCCGGTGCCAGAACCCGATAAAGTTCTCGCAAGGCCGCGCCTGGATCGTGAACATATCCAATCACCAGATTCGAGATAATCCGGTCAAAGCAGTTGTCGGAAAAGGGAAGGGGTTGCCCTACATCCACTTGTGCCCAGGACTTCGTGAGGAAGGGCGTTGGTAAGGTCGTGGTATTTTCGCCCTCTGTGGTGGCTGAATCCATTGCCTGGTTGGCCCGCTTCAATGCGTCGGGAACGACGTCAATTCCTACATATTGAACAGCCTCCTTCAGAAACGGGACTCCACCAGAAATCCTGTTTGAAAGCCTGTTCAGAAAATACAACCCCGCATTACCATTTCCACACCCGGCATCCAGGAACCGTTGCCCCGGAGTGATGGGGCCTAAGGCATGAAACACATGGTCTAGAAGTTTCACGTAATCTCGACATTGGGCCACCGACTGAAAGTGACCCAAGTAGTCCTGCCAAAATCCTGTCCCGACATCGGACTCCGCCTGTTGTTGCAGGGAAATTTTTTCCCGTCGGTTTTGTCGCCCAAGGTCTATTCGACTAGGCTCGTGGATCAGAGCATGAGAAGGATGCTGCGTCATATGCTCCAGGCACTGGGCGATGAGTTGCCTATAGGTTTCACGGGCTGTTTTGGGATTTTCCTGCAGACGATGTAACGCTTCAGGCACCACGATCCAATTCTCTAGACGTCGGCCCAAGGCATTTCGAAAGGCCTGGAGGTCATCGGGAGCGACCCATGCATCTCTTCCAGCGGAAACCACGATGACGGGTGAGGTGAGCGATTCCGCGTCAATCCTGGTGTGTTCAAGGGTCACAAATTTGTTGGCAATGGCATCCCCCAAAAATTGCTTCCCCACGTTAAAGCCCAAAAAATTCGCCGAGTCAGGGCATTGCCCATCACAATAGCTCGCGAAAAGATCCTCCTGATGAACTGCAGTGGCAGATCGTTGAACATTCACAATGCCCATGAGCATGATCAAGAGAGATAACGATGGACATTCAGCTTCGGCTTTAAGAGCGACTCGCGACGCTAAACTTGAGGCCACACCGATTGTTGGTGAGTATGGCCACGTGGCCCTGACATAGCGGGTCACCGTTTGAAAATCATCCTTCATTGAGGAAAGGGAAACCTGATAGTGAAGACCATCACTCTCGCCAATGTGATTAGTATGGTCATACCGCACAACATGAAATCCATTGCTGGCAAAGTAATACGCCAAGGTTAAGTAATCCCGCTTGGTTTCCCCGTACCCTGGGGCAATCACGACGACAGGTCGTCCGGCTGGGTTCCCCCCAATCGATCGATCATGGAAGCCACGAATGCGCTGGCCATTAATTTTTTCAATGGTAAGGCGGGTACTGTGCACACCAATCTTTTTGGGATTGAGGGATCCAGCCTTGACCTTTTCTTTGCTTTCACGGATAGAAAAAAAAGTAGATGGATTCGACCCATCAGCTTTTTCAATGTTCCAGGATGAATTGAACGACCCTTCCCATACGTGTCCGCATACCACGAACTCCCCTTCTATAGGCGTTAGGACTTTGGCGACTGATGAACAATGACCATTGCCATCATTTTGTGTTGAGCAGTGTAGAAGAATATCGGTGGTGCCTTCCCAATCTGTGGCACCAGTTTCCACGCGTATGTCTTGAATCACACCCTGGCACGTCTCTAAGGGGTGTTTTTGACCTGAAACACCATATTGCAACTGAATAATCTGAAAAAGTTCTACCGGAGGGAATCCATTCAAACGCAATTGCACTTCACCTCCCTGGCATCCGACAAGGTCCCCCGACCAGATTCCGCCCAAACAATGTAATGAGAGCGGCAGCGGCGAAAGCGTGTGAACTTCAGACAGGTCTCTAGGATCAATCTGCCGGGTAGGCTGTTTTAATCCCTCAGATTGGTTCACGGAGGTCATGCCGAACATTTCGCCTCTAGATGTGGTCATACGTCTCCTCACTTTTTGCTTAAGTTTTTTTACGTAACAATTAGTGCAAGACTTTCCCTGGATCACAAAGGACCCTCACAACTGCATCAGTCTGTGATGGAAGAGGGGGGGAGAGATGAACGACTTATATTGTTTGGATCATTGATACTGGTGAACGTTCCACCAGGAAGCGCATATCAATTCACCTCTCTTAGGCATGACACTAGAGCAACCTGGATGCCAGAATGTTCGGGCTGAAGGCGGCGAATTCAATCAGTGAGAAATTCTGCGAAAATACTAGGAAAATTTTTCCGTAATTTTTGTTTTGAATCATCAGGCTCTTATTTTCCTGTCACTTATCTGTCGATTCACTGACGATCGATTAAGAAGAACGTTGACCTCCTTGACAGCTACTGGTTCTTTTTCATTGACACGCTTTCCTCTCCTACCTAAAATTCAAAGAAATCGAGAGGAGGATCGCATGCCACACGAATCCGCTCCCACCATCCGCAACGTCATCATTGCTTCCTACCCAGGGGCCGGAAAGACCACCCTTTGTGAAGCGCTGGCCTTTTCTTCGGGAACAATTCCAAGCATGGGTAGTGTCCCCGATGGAAATTCCATTTCTGACTTTGAACCGGAAGAGGTACAAAGGCACCATTCCATCAGCTCTGCCATTTGTCAGTTGGAATGGCAGGGGGCAAGAATCAATATCATTGATACTCCTGGAATTAGCGATTTTGCCTTTGAGATTCAATCCTCCCTCATGGCCGTGGATGGCGCTGTGCTTGTGGTAGGAGCCAGTACAGGGCTTCGATCAGAAATCGAACGAGTCTGGGACCTCATTCAGCAACACGAACTGCCCTGTCTCCTATTCATTAATGAACTGGACAAAGAGCGAGCCGACTATCGCTCGATACTGGCAGAATGTGAAAAAACATTGGAAATTACGGGCGTCCCGCTTACGATTCCAGTTGGGTCGGAGTCACAACTGACTGGTGTGATTGATCTGATTTCCCGGAATCTCATAAGTCAGGTTTCCGGCACGACAAAAGTTCAGCAAACTGGGATTCCCCCAGAATCCCAAGACATGGCGGCTGAGTTCCGGCGTCGAATCATGGAACAAGTCGCAGAAACCAATGATCAATTGGTGGAGAAATATCTCACCCAAGGTGAGATCTCAGACGAGGATTTGCGGGATGGATTGACAATCGGCACATTGGAACGGAAACTTGTCCCGGTGTTATGCGGGTCTGCCACTTGCAATATTGGTACGACAACCTTATTCGATGCGATCAGACAGTTCCTCCCGTCTCCTTCCGATCGTTCCCGGCTACATCCACACGTCGGACAGCAACCCCAGTCTCATGACGAAAGTCAACGAAATTCTGATCCACACGACCCATTTTCAGCCTTTGTCTTTAAAACCACCATTGATCCCTTTATGGGACGTTTATCTTTTGTGCGAGTGGTGTCAGGGACCTTACATGCCGATTCAGGATTTTATAATGCCACCCGCCAGACGAAGGAGAAGGGCGGACATCTTTTCTTCTCCATTGGTAAAAAGCATCATCCAATCGATCAAGCCCAAGCCGGAGATATCGTGGCAATCGGCAAATTGAAAGATACTCAAACCGGTGACACGATTTGCGACGAACGACATCCCATCATCTTTCCCAGCCTGAAAATAACCCGCCCCGTCATGTCTTATGCCTTGGAGGTGAAAAGCAAGAATGAAATTGACAAAGTCAGTTTGGGGCTTCATAAGTTAGTTGAAGAAGATCCTTCCCTGGAATTTCTCCGGAACGAAGAAACGAAGGAAATGTTGTTAAGTGGGGTAGGGCAGAGTCACATTGACGCCACGTTGGATAAACTCAGGCGCAAATATGGGGTGGAAGTAAATTTGCACATGCCGAAAGTCCCCTATAAGGAGACGATTCATCGCATGGCTCAGGCTCAAGGAAAATACAAAAAGCAAACCGGTGGGCATGGACAATACGGGGATTGTTGGCTACAAATTGAACCACTTCCGCGTGGGACCGGATTTGAGTTTCACAACAACATTGTCGGTGGAGTCATTCCCAGGAATTTCATTCCCGCGGTAGAAAAAGGCGTAGTTGAAGCCTTACAACATGGAATTGTTGCCGGGTTCCCCATCGTTGATATTCGAGTATCTGTCTATGATGGGTCTCATCACCCAGTCGATTCTTCAGAGTTGGCCTTTAAAGTAGCCGGATCAATGGCCCTCAAGCATGCCTTGGAGTCTGCTCACAGCACCCTTCTTGAACCCATCATGTCGGTAGATGTCCTTGTTCCAGATGATCTGGTGGGAACCGTGATTGGTGATCTGAACTCGCGACGTGGACGCATACAAGGAATGGCCACCAAGGGACACAATCAAATCGTGAAAGCCTTTGTACCGCTGGCGGAAATGCTGAAGTATGCCCCCTCCTTAACGTCTATGACGGCCGGGAAGGGCAGTTATGTGATGGAGTTTTCAGGTTATGAGGAAGTACCGAAGGAATGTCTCAATCGAATAGTGGAAGAGCATAAAAAAGACAAAGAAGCCGTTTCAGCACACTGAGACAGGAGAGACCCTACGGGAGGGTTTTTATGACAATGAAAAATGCTCTTGCCTTCCTGATAATCCGAAGTAAAACAGTTTGACCCGGTTTCACTTTGGCTACGGCTTCAGAAAATTGCGTGACGGTTCGAACTGTTTCCCGATTAACCTCGTTGATTAAATCTCCTTCTTGAATCCCCTCGGAATGGGCGAGTCCACCCCTTTCAACTTTGGTCACAAGCACGCCCACTGTTTCCTGTAGTTCAAATTGTTCGGCAAGTGCAGCCGTAAGCCCTTGGACATCGAGCCCTAATGTGACCTCTGATTTTTGGAGTGGGAGTGAGGCCAACACAGATTTCTCCTGCCTTTCTGCCATGGGTACAAGATAGGTCAATTCAATTCCGTCACGTAACAAAAGAATTTTGGCGTTTTCGCCAGGTCCGACACGAGCGACAAGTCGAGACAGTTGATTCGGCGAATCAACGGGACTGTCGTCTACCGATACAATGATGTCCCCTGGTTTAATTCCGGCCATATGGGCGGGATCGTGTTCATAGACTTCGTTGACGAGGACCCCATGGCCTTCCTTGATCCCAAATTGTTCCGCAAGTTCTTTGGTGAGCGATTGAATTCCGACACCAAGCCATCCACGCACCACTCGCCCATGGGACACTAATTGGTCGACCACACGCGAGACCATCTCGGCAGGTATGGAAAATCCTATACCCTGTGCCATGTGGATAATGGCGGTATTGATTCCGACCACCTCACCACGAAGGTTGAAGAGAGGCCCTCCTGAATTCCCAGGATTGATTGCCGCATCTGTTTGAATAAAATTTTCATACCGAGAGAGATTAAGCCGTTCCCTTCCAATTCCACTCACTACGCCTAAGGTCACTGTGCGGTCCAATCCCATCGGATTTCCCACCGCCAAGACCCATTGACCAACTTTTAAGGTGTTGGAGTCACCGAAATCGGCAGCTGGAAATTTCCGGTCTGATTGAATTTTGAGAACCGCAATGTCGGTTTCCTTATCACGACCAATGACCCGGGCAATCATGTTGGACTTATCGGATAGCCGTACATCTGCCTCCGTCGTATCTTCTCCAACCACATGATTATTCGTCACGATTATTCCATCTTCCCGGACGATGACGCCTGACCCGCTTCCCTTAGAAAAGGGCGCCCGTCGCTGAAACCCTTGCCCCTGAGATATCTCCCGAATGGGGGTAATATTTACCACCGTAGGCGTCACACGTTCAGCCAGGCTTGTAATGGTATATTCGATGTCTTCAAGAACTTGAAGCCCTCTAAGCTCTTTGGCTGTCTGACCGAATGTGGATGACTGGGGAATCAACAAAAGCAGGCAACACGATGAAATTATGAGGGAAAATTGATTGTATTTCATCTTTAACTTTACTTTTTCATAAGGTCGGATAATAAATATTATGTTAAGTAGAAAAAAGGCTCATTTTACTTTCAGTCCCCTGCATAAGACGAATAATATTTTCTTTGTGACAGATAAATATGAGGGCCATAACTCCTAACGCAAATAAGCAAAAATACAACTCATGAGTCAGGAAATAGGCCAAAATTGGGAACACACCAAAAGAGAGAAGAGCCCCACCTGAGGAATATCCGAAAACTAACACCGCTCCTAACCAAACACCAACAAGAAGGCATCCGATTAATGGATGAATGCCTAAAATGGCACCCAAGGCCGTAGCTACTCCTTTACCCCCTTTAAATCGTAAAAAAATCGAGAAGACGTGACCAAGAATGACCGCAAAGCCTACGATTAGAACCCAGTGCCAGGGAAACTCCATGAAGGCTGCAATAACCGTCGCAACCGTTCCCTTCCCTAAATCTCCGAGTAGTGTAAGTATTCCTATTTTTTTCCCTGATATCCGCAGGACATTGGTAAACCCGATATTATGGCTCCCCTGAGTGCGAGGGTCTTCTCTCCCAAATAAGCGAGAGACCACCAGACCAAACGGGATGGATCCCAAGAGATAAGCCACGACAACTCCGAATAGATACAGGTCCATCTCCTAACGACTGTTGAACAGCACTACCAATATTGGGGACTAATTTTCTTAAAGATTTGCATGAGATATCGCCAGCCGGAAAAAATGGAAAAAAACAAGGCGATATAAAGCAGCCCTGTTCCAATTGCACTCATCACGGCCTCACTTTGAACCCAAACTCCCTGAAGAATAAGGCAGAGAATGCCGCCGATTTGTCCGATGACTTTAAATTTCCCGAGAGAGTCAGCAGGGACCACAAAACCCTCTTTCGCGGCAACTGCCCTGGCTCCCGTCACAAGCAGTTCCCGCGCAATCATGACTATGGCCAACCAGACGGCAACTCGCTGAAATTGAACAAGAAGAATGAGGCCGGAGGCCACCAAAAGTTTATCGGCCACCGGATCCAGCAATTTTCCTAGATTCGTGATCTGCCCGCTTTTTCTGGCTAAATATCCGTCGAGAAAATCCGTAAATGCCGCACACGCAAATACCAGGCCGGCGGCTAGAGCCCGATCAGGACTGGGTTCAGAAAAAAGCCACACAAAGACAGGAATTAACAAGATTCGCAAAATGGTAAGCGAATTAGGAAGATTGAGATAGGCTTCTCCCAAAATTACATCATTGGATTCAGATTTTTCTTTTACCGCTTCCGATTGATTCATGATGACCAGAAGATCTTCCTCGAAATCTCAAGTAAGAGGCGAGAATTCCCCTTTACCAGCAACATGCCAAATCGCTTGAATTTGTTCTAATAAACCGCGTAGTTCACTCAAACGTACCATGTTGGGCCCATCCGATAACGCCTCCTCCGGACGAGGATGGACTTCCATAAAGAATCCGTCACATCCGACAGCCGCCGCCGCACGGGCTAATGGCCCCACAAATTCCCGTTGCCCTGAAGAGATCGTTCCTCCACCACCAGGCAATTGCACGCTGTGCGTCGCATCAAACACTACCGGATATCCCATATTTCTCATGACGGGTAATGAGCGCATATCGACGACAAGATTTTGATAACCGAAGCTCGCTCCTCGCTCCGTCAGGAAAATTTTGCGTGTCCCGGCTTCCTGCAGTTTATTGACGACATTTGCCATATCCCATGGAGATAGAAATTGTCCTTTTTTCACATTGACCACGCGGCCGGATTTGGCGGCCGCACAGAGCAAATCGGTCTGTCGACACAAAAATGCCGGTATTTGCAACACGTCCACAACTTCAGCAACCTGAGAAACGTCCTGGACTTCGTGAATATCCGTTAAAATGGGAATACCTAACTCACGGTTAATTTTCTTAAGGATTTTCAATCCTTCTGCAATACCTAAACCTCGAAATGAAGAAATTGACGTACGATTGGCCTTATCATAGGACGCTTTAAAAATGTAAGGGATACGGAGATCTTTGGCAATTTCCGCAATCGCCGCAGCTGTCTCAATGACCAATTTTTCGCTTTCGATGACGCAAGGTCCCGCAATTAAAAAATGCGGCCAACGCCCGCCAACGGAAAATGGGCCGATGTCGACTTCATTTGGCTGAACCATCATGAATCCTGTTCGCTATGTACCGAATTTTCGTTGAAGTGCAGCGCCAATAAACGCCGTAAAGAGAGGGTGAGGAGAACAGAGTCGTGACTGAAATTCCGGATGAAACTGAGTACCGACAAACCAGGGGTGCCCTTGCAATTCGATGATTTCTATCAGTCTTCCGTCCGGGGAAGTCCCACTAATTGTCAGACCCTTTGAGGTCAAGGCTTCCAGGTACTCATTATTGAATTCATAGCGATGACGGTGTCGTTCACGAATATCCGATTGTTTATAGGCCGCCGAGGCAAGGGTATTGGAAACCAAATGACAGGGAAAGCCCCCTAGGCGCATCGTTCCCCCCTTCTCTTGAATGGAACGTTGCTCGGGAAGCAGGTCAATCACCGGATAGGGCGTATCAGAGTCAAACTCCGAACTATTGGCATTTTGAAGTCCAGCTAAGCTTCTGGCAATTTCAATCACCGCACATTGCATGCCCAAGCAAATGCCAAAAAATGGAAGATGTCTCTCTCTGGCATATCGGATCGTATCGATTTTTCCTTCGATCCCTCGAAGACCGAACCCTCCAGGAATTAAGACCCCGTCCACATCAGCTAACAGGCGCTCAGGACCATCTTTCTCAATTTCACCAGATTCCACCCATTGAATATGGACGCCTGTTTCATCCCGTAACCCACCATGTATCAACGCTTCCGACACACTCTTATAGGATTCACGGGATTCCACATATTTGCCTACCAATGCGATCGTAACTTCATGTCGCGGCCGCTTAATCTTCTGGACCAAGATGTCCCAATCCCGCAGGTTCGGTGGCCGGGTTTCCAAGCGGAGGGAACGGACAATGAGCTCATCCAGACCTTCTTTTCTCAGAATGATCGGCACTTCATAGATGGATTCCACATCTTTGGCCGTGATGACAGAGCCTTTATCCACGTTGCAAAACATGGCAATTTTATCTTTCACTCCAGGCGGGAGAAACCGATCCGTCCGACATAACAAGATATTGGGTTGAATGCCGATCTCACGAAGTTTATTGACCGAATGCTGGGTGGGTTTGGTTTTCAGTTCACCGGCTGTTCCAATAAATGGTACCAGGGTGAGATGAATGTACAGAACATTTTCCCGTCCGACATCATAAGGCATTTGCCGAATGGCCTCCAAGAAAGGCAAACTTTCAATATCACCGACGGTCCCGCCAATTTCCACGATAACCACGTCCACATCATGTGCCACATTTAGAATGGTCTGCTTAATGGCATCCGTAATATGGGGGACGACTTGAACGGTCGCTCCAAGATATTCCCCGCTTCGCTCCTTTTGAATCACTGATTCATAAATCCGCCCTGTCGTGCAATTATTTTCACGGTGCAATTGGACCGTGGTAAACCGTTCATAATGACCCAAATCTAAATCGGTTTCTGCTCCATCATCAGTGACAAAAACTTCCCCATGCTGGTAGGGATTCATGGTGCCCGGGTCAACATTAATATAGGGGTCTAGCTTCAAAAAGGTAATGGTCATGCCACGGCTTTCCAATAAATGTCCGATAGCCGCAGAAGACAGGCCTTTCCCTAATGAAGAGACCACTCCCCCTGTCACGAAAAGAAATTTACTCATGATGGTTTTTGGTTAGTTTGATGATGACTCACATGCCCTCCTGTAATCTGTCGACTCCACCATATTGCTCTACCTATTTTCAACCCTCTGGATTGGTTTCACCGCTCCTGCCATCGGCACACGGGAGTTTGTCGATAAAAGATCTTCCGCGGCAATGATATCCTCAGGCGTATCAATACGAATCGATTCATGTGCGGTTTCCCAAACCATGATGGGAAGGCCATGTTCTAAGGCTCGCAGTTGCTCCAATTTTTCCACATCTTCCAGGAGTCCCGTTGGTAACCCCGCAAAACGCGATAACTCCGACTTTCTAAAAATATACACTCCCAAATGCATATAGGCGATAGGGTTATTCCCAGTAGGCACTCCATCGCGCCAGCAGGGTATGGGACTTCGTGAGAAATACAGGGCCCGCCCGTTGGCATCGGTTACAACCTTCACGATTGCCGGATTATCCAGATCCTGAAGACGGTGTATTGATCGTTTCAATGTCCCCATCCCCGCCTGGGAAGACACAAAGGGAAGAATAAGATCATCAAGCAATCCAGGATGTTGAGGAATTTCATCGGCTTGTAAATTGACAATCACGTCATATTTTAATTGAGAAGCCACTTTCGCTACCCGGTCCGTTCCCGTTCGACAGCTTTCCTTGACGAGACAGACTTCTCCTCCAAAATTCCTGACCTCTTGTTCAATGGCTTCCTGGTCAGTGATAACCATGATTTGCCCCACGTGCGAGACGTACTGAACCGCTTCATAGACTCGTTG
>DOFS01000534.1:0-555 GCA_003523945.1 Nitrospiraceae bacterium
TCCATCGTGACCTCGACCAACTCTTTGACAATGTCTTCCAAGGATTCCCCCTATCGCCGGGACGAAGAGAAAACGGAAATTCGTGGGGAGGCTTCATTCTGCCCCACGTTGATATCGGTGAAGACAAGAAGCAATACACCATCACCGTGGAGGTGCCGGGCGTTGCTGAGAAAGATATTCAAATGACACTCGCGGACGGTACCTTAATGATTCAGGGCGAAAAACGATCCGAGCAAGAAGACAAGACTAAACACTATCATCGAGTCGAACGTTCGTACGGGTCGTTTCAACGGATGCTGTCTTTACCAACGGATGCAGATGAAAATAACGTCGAGGCAAAATTTAAGAATGGCGTCTTGACCATCACTATCGCGAAAGATCCAGGCGCAAAACCGGCTGTGCGAAAAATTGCCATAACGTAAGACACTTCTGCCTTCGTTCACGTTGTGACCCGGCGGTTGGCAGAACAACGCCAACTGCCGGAAACCGCAACATGCTTTCTCCCGGGCAATCCTCTTCCGGAATGGCCTGACATTTTTGACTGATCTTCTCGTC
>DOFS01000534.1:690-3191 GCA_003523945.1 Nitrospiraceae bacterium
CCCTACTCGATATCTTTCAGTCTCACCTGATATTTATTCACTCATTTTCTCCCTAATTTAAAATGGGGTTATCCTTAAAGAAAGTCCCGTAGGACGTAAACGGCCATGATTGGGAAACATGGATTGAATTTTTCGATTCTGATTAAAAGTTTTTTCAATTTGCCTCTATGTATTTAGGACTTATCTAGTTTCACAGAAGGAATGATAGAATCCCAGTCGAATCAATAATAAAGACACCACGGAACTGAGAAAAGATATTGAGCATTCAGGTCCTTAACTCAAAGGAAGGAGGTCATACGATGAAGAACATGATGATGTTATTCGCAGCATTGGTCTTCATGTTTGGAGCGGTGGACTATGCGTCTGGTGCCACGACGAAGCCCTCTTTTCAGTTTGACCCCATAGAATGGCCAATCAATACGGCTGAGTTTCACCTAACCCAGGCCCAAAAACTCGAACAAGAGGCCACAGACTTGGCGGCCAAGGTGACGGAGTTGAATCAAAAAATCGACAAGTACGAGAAGAAGCCCTACCTGGATACCAAGGGATTTCACCGGGATGGTCTAAAAAGGATTATTGGGACAACTTTACAAAAGGTAAGTGCCCTTCGGGGCCAAGTCGCCTGGCATCGTGATGAAGCCTCACGGTTGGCGACTCTTGACCAAGTGCCTCAAGACAATGCCAATGATTCAGAAGACAGGACTACTACTTTGGGTGATACTTCTCGCTCACGCTCGCATAGTGAGAGTCCATCATGAATATACCGTGATGAAGTGGATTATTTGAATGGGTTGTGAGTAAGAAAGCCTTCGTTACGATGAGCATTGGAAATCGATTGGAAAGACTGGGGAATACCTATTCAAAAACAGGATGAGTGGGAATCATCACAAAATCGAAAGGAGGATGAGCATGTTAGGAGAAGCAATCGTCGCCATGCTGACGCTCATGTTTCTGATGTGGAGTGCCGCCATTTGGGCTTCCTTCAAGGAGGATACCGAACAGAAACCCGGGTCCCTCCATTCAAGGAAAAAAGTAGCATAGTCGGATGAGTGAGGGAGCCGGGCCTCATGTTGTGAACGGAGCATTTCTCTTGGGACAAGTTGGATAACGTCAACTCCAAAAAAAAAGGAAATTATCACATGACCGGTCCGGCTCTTTCCCATGATTCCCTTATTTTCCAGCCAATCCAAATGTTCATTGTTTGGCCAATTCTGTAATCACTAGCACTGACGGGTGCTTAATCCGGCGATCGACTGTCTGCGCATAGAATCGTTGCTTAACGTGACCCGCATCTCCCACCACCTCAACTTGATATTGGCGACAAATTTCAGCCTTCATGATTGTGGAACCAGGGAAAACTCCCTTTCCTGCCTGCCCAAAGGCCTTTTGCATGGCACTATCTTCAAGCTCTCCCACCAGTTGCGGATGAATATCATGAAGAGCAAATCAATTATCTAAATCTTGGCGAAGGACTGTATTGGCTTTGGGTAATAGGAACGGTGCTGAATTTAGGGACTTCCGATACCCCTTTCGATAAACCTTGGCCAACTCTGAAGTCGCAAAAAAACATACGCCGGATTCACCAAGAAGATGATTATAGGCTTGAACTCGAAGAATCGGAGGAATCGGGGTATCGGCCAGAACCACATCAACGGTTAGGGATCACTCAATTAAGAATTGTTCAGGCAATGTCACGGCTCTTATCCAGAATTAATACATATGCTTTTCCGTAGCCACATCGGCCTAACGGAATAGATCCCTCCAATCTTCCCAACCAATTCACTTTGGTCCAATATTTCCTCATAACCTAAATAAGCAAGTATAAACAGTACAAAGAAGTCGGGACAAAATCAAAAGGTAGGCTGACGAAGGTGTTTGCCCAAATCTGACTCAATCAATCACATCGAGTTGGAATTCATGCGTTGTGCATGTAGGTTAGATACCCATTTTTCTTTGGAATTCTTTGGCATTTCCATAGGGAGCAAAATCGATGTGATGAGCCGGTGGATGAAATTTGCCGCCGCTCTGGTGTCGAATGGGACAGAACACCTTTTCTGTTTCGGCTGCAATTCGAGAAGCATATTGGAGTAATCCATTGGCATATCCACAATACAGACAACCGGCTTTCTGAATCGGATTCAGATAGGGAAGCCGATGCCGGTCAAGTCGGATATACTCTCGACGCGATAGGAGCGGAAGTCCGAGTAAAGGGAAAACCACCCGCTGATACAATTCCACACAAAAATCAAAAACCAATAGAGGGATGAACATCGCATAGATCAATGGTGTGGCCAGAATAATTGTCGGATGAGGTAGGGATTTTGGCCATTCCCAATCTCTACGTTTCTTTTGGCATTGGATCTGTATCACAACCTTGTTCATTTTATGATACCCCCTGGCAACTTCGGTTGGCCTGACACTGCCCAAAAGAACCTATTCAAATTTCTACAACTTGCAATCTCCACTGCTTGGATCCAAGTTGCCCATCCTCCTCAAGCCGC
>DOFS01000195.1 GCA_003523945.1 Nitrospiraceae bacterium
CCAGAAAGGCCAACAGCCATGATTTTTTCGTAGTGAACCCGCTGCGAAGTAATAGCACATAGGTGACGATCCCTTCCGGAAACTCATGCAGGACCATCCCAATACCCGCTAATGTTCCGGTTAAGACACTGACGCTAAACGTGATGGCATAGACTACCCCATCCAATGTGGAATGCAGACCGATCCCGAGCAGAGGAATCAGTCCAATGGCTGTATCGGGAGTACTATCGCAGACATAGGCATGGATGAACCGGTTGAGCAGATGAAAGGCCAGATAGCCCCCCAGTAAATACACCGGGGCCTGCTCGTTCATGTGGAGGGCATGAGGAATGATATGAAGAAAGGCCACCGAGATCAGCACCCCGGCTGCGAAACAGGAAAAATAGGAGGCATTATATTGTCCCCATGCTCCAAACCGACGAATGACATAGAGACCTGTGGTCGTGACCCCGGCCGCAAGGAGACTGGCCAGGATGGCATACCCGTAGTGGGTGTTCATCAGGAAATCGGCTCACTCATTGAATGTTTGAGGGAAGACACCGGCCCACTACCTGCAGGCCTGACACAGTGAGACCAGGATTTTAGTCTCAACTCGCAAAAGAAACAATATTTATCGACCGAATCCGCGTTAATCCTGCAAGCGAAAGACTTGATGGCACTTCACGCAGGCGTGGAGGGTCTGCTGGAGGTGAGGGAGAATCTGCTTGAGGTTCTTGGTCGGAATCACTGCGCCCATGGCTTCCGCGGCTTGATGATGCGCCATGGCCAGCTTATGGTATTCGGGCGGGAAGATGGCACCCTGTTCACGCTCCATGGCCACATGGTGTTTCGGAAAACCCAGCTCCTCATTGGTCAGGATTGCCGCCTTGGCAAAGTCTTCTTGCGATAGAGCCGCGACAATAGCATCGAGGGCTTCAAGGTGCTCCCGCATGGTCAACTTCAAACCCTCTTGCGCCGCCGGAGGAAGATCCAACGCCATTCGCTTCATTAACGGGGGTTCCGGTATCTCGTGTTCCAGGTTGTGTGTCGCAGAATGATCAGTCTCTGCCCACGAGAAACCAACGCTCGACCATAACATGAGGGCGGCAATGATGACTCCCGCTCCGATCTTCTCCAGCCTCATGCCTCTCTCCTTTTTTATGATCCGGTCGCCAGGGATCGAGATCATTCGGTTTAGCGGTTTGGCTTGCCAATTGGCTGCTTGATGCTGACTGCCCCACGCAACTCTCCAACGTGGTACCCGGTGGCTGCATCAAATGGATACCGCTGCTTCAACATCGTTTTGATCGAATCAGGAATGGTCTCAGTCGGCCCATGACAGAGCAGACACTTGGGCTGAACCGGAATGGCCTTCATGAACCGATAATATTCTCCATCCGGCTCTGAGACCAACTCTCCTTGACTCATCCCAGCCAATGCTTCACCTTTTGCAACTCGCGCAGCAAACCCTTCGAGAACATGTTGTTCCCATACATCCGGCATGCCAAGCAAAGGATTCCTCACACGGGTTCCTACCCGAGTCACCCGCCACCCGTTTTCCCGCGACAGGCGGTTGGCGATCTCCGGCGCCAGTTCGGCACAGACCTTGATGGCTTCCGCCGGATCACCTTTAGTCATTTCCCTGGTCATCGCCTCACTCAACTCTTGCAGGAACCCCCCGGTCACTTGTACCGAAGCCTGTTCCCGTTCGCCAGGGTCAGCCGTAACTGGTCCAATGAATAACACGAACCAGGTGACCGCCACACCGAGCAATATCCTGAACGAAATGAACACATCCTTTGCAATCATGGCCAAGCGCCTCTTCAGATATTTACAGGAGGAACTACATATTCTTCACCAAATGCTTTTACGGTTTCAGGGAACGGAGATAGGCAAGAAGATCGTTAAATTGTTCTTCCGCTATGGCATCTTTAAAGCTGACCATAGAGGTGCCCGGTCGACCATTCATGATCACATCTTTGAGTTCATCGTCTGACTTTGACTGAGTTTTCTGACTGGTTAAATTGGCGGGAGGAGGGTTCGTATATCCGGCCATGGCACCATCACCCTTTCCGTTTAATCCATGACAATGCCCGCAAGTTTTTCGAAACAACGTTTGACCTTTTTCGACATCCCCCCCATCGGCAAAAGCCAGGCTTGTCATGACCATTATTAACGCTAGCCCCAGGACCACTATCGAAAAACTCCGCATATGGTTTTCTTGTCTCATCCGACTGAAGCACCTGTTCATCTGCCACCCTCCTGTGGATGTCTGTTATGGTTATTTGAAGGTCATCATGTACGCCGTGATCGCATAGATATCCTTCTCCGGTAGGGGAGGCTTGGGAATATAGGCTCCACTCCCTGGAACAAAGTCATCAGGGTTCAGATTGAAGCGATAGACCCAATCGGCCTGGAGTCGATTCCCCATGTTGACAAAAGAGGTACTGGACGTCCCGCCCGTATACCCACGCCGGTTATCTGCCGGCGTCCAATGGCAATTTTGACAGACATGTTCACGGTAGAGTTGCTCTCCCCTGGCGAGTTCTGCCGATGTGCCCGGTTTCATCATGCCTTCCGTGATTCTCACATCCTTCAAGGTGCTCAAGAAATCAGCAACCTTTTCCGCTTCTCCGGGTAAGAGCGCAAGATGCCGCCCCTTCCGTTTGAACTTGAAATCGTAACCGACCGGATAAAGTTTTTCCTTTGGATTTTGGAGCCAGACCACTAACCAGTCCCGTTGATATTTATTACCGGCCCAGATTAAGTCCGGCGCTTGTTTTGTGGAGCGCGGCATTGGAGCTCCATGAATTCGATGGCAACCAACACAGGTGGACTGTACGATGCCTTCTCCCTCATTCACGAGGTCAGCCGCTCTTGCTGGAACCAACAGACCTGCAATCATCCAGGCAAGAAGAAGGGCTCCCTTGATCAATCCGCATGCCGTTCGACAACCTATCCCAACAACATTCAATCCCATCACCTGCCTTTCTTCTGCCCCGTCCCATTTAGTGGTTCATCATGCCCCGACCCTGGTGCCCTCCGCCTCCCTGAGGACCTTTCCCTCCGCCATGTGATCCTCCGGAAAAACTTTGCTCATACTGCATCACTGTCCAGATCTCTTCATCCGAAAGCATTCCACCAAAGGGAATCATCCCGGTCCCGGGCGATCCATATTTAATCACCCAAAAAATTTCCCCTTCAGACCGATGCTTCCAAAACCCATGTGACCGGAACACCCGAGGCGCAGGATTGAGGGTCCCCGCACCCGGGCCATCGCCGCGTCCACTCACCCCGTGACAATTGATACACGTGCCCTTGCCCTCATAGATCGTCTTGCCTTTTTCGACGGTTTCCGGAGAAGCCGGCAATGGGCTCTTCAAGGCTTTGGCTTCAGCCAGCTTGTCGGCCGGGACGCGCGGCATCATCATTTGTTGATGTCCATGTTCTTGTGCCGCCACCGGCGATCCACTCACCACCAGCGCCAGGATAACTCCACTTGTCCATTGAAATGTCTGTCTCATCATGCCTCCTTCTGTCTTTCCTTCTGGGTATCCTGCAACCGCACGCGGCATGTGCCAACTCCTTCATTTGCCCCCCGGTCAAATCGAGGCTGCTCTGCCTACATCAATGATACCGGTTCAATGATTCCACAGGCATCACGGGCGCCTCCGGCACATCCCGGATTGAGTTCGCTATCTTGATCGCAATAGAGATCTTCGTTCGTGTGAATAATGAACGCACTGCCATCATGATCAAACACACTTAACCGGCCATCCGATAAGGCAACCCTGGTGGTCACCGCATGGAGTGTTCCGACTCCGTTGACGACCGTCATATTGACCAGATCACCCATGTGAAAGGGATGATTGAAGTCCGGTGCGTCAGGTGTAGACTTGCCAAAAGGCCCTGGATCATGATGGCCTTTTGCAGCCCCGCATGGTTGACAGCTTGCGACCTCATGGATATGGACGGCATGCTTGCCATCCTTTAATCCGTTCACCTCCATCTGGACATACAATTTTTTAATCCCTTCTTCAGATTCAAATTCTTTGAGAGTGGCGGTTCCCGTAATGGCCGGGTCCGTACAGCCTTGAATCGTCGCGTTCGCCGTTTTCGATATGTTGTGACTCCCATAGTGACTACAACCTGACAGGACAGCCACCATCAGAGCGGCAACCCCTGTCATCTGACATATTCTGAAGTGGTTTTTTTGCATGATGTCCCTCCCTACATATCTCTCTCTATATGAAAAAGAAATGATGCCCGTTCACCCGATCGCCTGTCTTCTTATAAACATAGATGCGCCATTAGGTTCTTCCAAAAGTTCGGAGATAGGCAATGATCTGCCAGGCCTCCTTATCCGTAATATACTGCGGCATGTAGGCCACCATATCGGTCCCATGACTCCCATGAATCAGCACCCAGAACAGCTCACCATCACTTCTAGCTGCCTGCCAGGCGGCATCCGCAAAATTGGTCGGCAACTTGATATCAGCAGGAAAATTTCGACCTGCGGCCGGAGCGCCTGTCCCCTCATATCCATGGCAAAAGGCGCACCAGCCCTTGCCTTCATATAATTTTTTTCCGCTCGCAATAAATTCCTCTGTGGGGGTGAAGGGATTGGTAAAGGACAGAGCCTGTTCTATGCGATCGGATGGGACCCGGGGCTGGAGATCCCCGGCACTTCCCGCCCACACCGAAGCACAGGCGAAGGAAACCATTGCGACGATGATCCAGGCTTTCGATTGAATCTTTTTCCTCAATATTTGCATCTGGACTGTCTCCTTGGTTGGTGATATCGACTTGGCTTTTGCCTCTCCTTCTATAAGTCTTTCCAAATTACGTGCCAATATTAACGTGGGGTTTTTCTACTGTTTTCATTTTTCAATCATGGAAATGAGGCTATTTGCCTCACTCGATAGAGGATGCAGATGGACAAAT